>JASHVT010000008.1 GCA_030039515.1 Nitrososphaerales archaeon | reverse complement strand
CTCAGGTCCAGGGGGGTCCCGGTGGACTACCTGCTCTTCGAGGACGAGGGCCACGACGTGATCAAGTTCAAGAACCGGGTCGCGTGCTACAGCAAGATAGCCGACTTCTTCGCCGCGAACCTCAAAGGCGCCTCCGCGAGGACCTGACATGGAGCGGCAGTCCACTTCCGTTATAGCCTGACTCCTCCGGCCGAAATCAGAGGTTCGACTTGGCGAGCAGCGAACAAAGAGAGCTTCAGCGCCTAATGTTTAATTGGGGTATTTCGGGCTCGCTCGTGAACGTGATCAGAAGGCCCTACTCAGGGTTCTATTTCTCGCCCGACGTCAAGGCGTATCACATGGTCGTCAAGATAAAGGACGTCCCGGGGTCTCTGAGCATCGTCCTCTCGATGCTCCCTGACGTCATAGACCTCGTGGACTGCGTGAGCTACAGCCTAGAGGACGGGACTGCGATTTGGAGCGGGTTCGGCAGGTCGCTCTCGCCCAAGGAGACGGAGGAGTCCCTGAAGAGCCTCATGATGAGGTCGCCGCTCGTGCTCGACTGCCAGGTCAAGGAGAGCGTCAACGGGGTCGTCATCGACTCATTCCACAAGGGGCTGGAGGTCGCGCCCAACAGGCCGGCGATGGTCCTCCCTGTAGCCGGCTTCTCGAGGATATGCGACCACCTGGCCAGGATACTTGGGACGGGAGGGGAGACTGTCCTGTTCGAGGAGGGTTCGGCGCTCGGGAAGCTGACCGGGCGGTTCCTCAACGAGAAGCTCGGCAAGGGCAAGCTCGACATGAGGTTCATGGCCGCACTGGGCATGTACAGGGCGAGCGGCTGGGGGTCGCTGAGCATAGAGGTAGAGAGGCCTGGTTCCAAGTTCAGGGTCACAGCTGCGGACTGCCCAGAGTGCGCTGACGCGGGCAGGGACAGGACCGAGTGCGGGTTCATCCGGGGTCACCTCGTGAGCCTGATCTCGATGCTCGCCAGCGAGGAGTTCAAGAGCGAGGAGCCGAGGTGCAGGCTGAGAGGGGACAAGACGTGCGAGTTCGTCCTCGCGAGACAGGAGGACAAGATGGCGGGCAGGAGGACCGGGGCCCGCGCGGGACGCTAGCTGCCCCGTCGACGTGTACTATCTCGAACGCCGCTCGTTCCGCTTTCCGCCCGACCTGGCCAGCAAAGCGCCAACCAAGAAGAAGAGGGTGAAGGTAGGCAGGGAGAGCGCGAGCAGGTCAAGCGGGCTGAGCCTGTCGTAGACGAAGGCCGCCGACGTGACTGCGATCGTGACCAGAAAGTCTGCAAGGAGGACGGCCACGGTTCCGCGATCGGTTCGCACGGCGGCTGCACCTTTTGCCGGGGCTTCCAAAACGCTTTTGTCTCAAACCCTGCGTCGCGGTGCTCCTTGGACCTCACCCCTGACGAGCTCCTGACGACGACCCGGGCCGTGAGGAAGAGGCTCGACCTCTCCAGGCCGGTCGAGCCTGAGCTGATAGAGGAGTGCGTCGCGATCGCCTTGCAGGCCCCCAACGGCGGGAACAGGGCGCCCGCGCACTTCGTGGTCGTCACAGAGAAGGAGAAGCGCGAGGCCATGGCTGAGATATTCCGGAAGAGCGCGAAGCCCGTCCTGGAGCGCGTCCTCGCGTCCATCCAGAGCGGGTCGGGAGACGCCGCGGCCGACGAGAGGGAGAGGAGGCAATACGAGTCGTACGCGTATCATTCCGAGCACTTCCACGAGATCCCGGCCTTGGTCGTGCCCTGCGTGAAGGGCCGTTCGGAGGGCGCCTCGGTCGCCTCCCAGGCTTCCAGGTGGGGCTCGGTGTTCCCTGCTATGTGGAGCTTCATGCTCGCCGGCCGGGCGAGGGGCCTGGGGATGACTTTCACCACCATCCACCTCTCGCACGAGGAGGAGGCCGCCAGGGTGCTCGGCATCCCGTATCGGGAGGTCATGCAGGCGGGGATGCTACCCGTCGCGCACTTCAAGGGCCGAGGGTTCAGACGCGCGTACAGGCAGCCCGCGTCCGAGCTGATACACTGGGAGGGCTGGTAGCCGGTTGCCTAGCCGCACGTTCAAGGTCAGGACTGCGACTCCCAAGGACATCGACGTACTCGTCCACCAGAGGCACATGATGCACGAGGAGATGCGGCACAGGAGCGAGGAGGAGCACAGAATCGGTGACGTGTCGTACAGGAAGTGGGCCGTCCAGAAGATGCGGAAGGGCGTGTTACGCGGCTTCATCGTCGCCGATTCGAAGGGAGAGGTGGCTGGCGGCGGCGCGGTCTGGCTGAGGGAGGTGCAGCCTTCTCCCGGGCGACCGGCACGGCTGTCGCCGTACCTCATGTCAGTGTACACCGAGCCTAGCTTCAGGAGGAAAGGGGTCGCCACGAGGATCGTCAGGGAGGCTGAAAAGTGGGCGAGGAAGGAGGGTTATGAAGAGATGGTGCTCCACGCGTCAAGGCCGGGACGTAAGGTCTATCCGCAGCTGGGCTGGGAGAGGACCTGGGAGATGCGGAGGAAGCTGCTCCCTCCATAAGAATGACCCGTCTAGCGAGTCGGAGACTGAAACTCTGAGGAGTCTATCACGAACTGGCTCTGCGCCAATCTTTGATCACTCGGAGGCTGTTCCAACCCTTTGGAGCGGTCCGCCGCACTCGTTCGTTGAGCATCAGGGCCTCCGTCATGTCCGCTCCCCCTTCTTCGAGCCTTCTTGAGACGAGCTCCCGTATCACCTCGCTCCAGTTCTCGCCCGTGTGTGCCATCCTCTCCTTGAGAGACTCTGGGAGGGTTATCGTCGTCCGGACGAGCCTTTCTCTCTTCTTGGACAT
>JASHVT010000111.1 GCA_030039515.1 Nitrososphaerales archaeon | reverse complement strand
ACGCTGCCTCCCGTCACGTTCTGCTCGTAGAGGACCTGGTCTCCGACGTACGCCCACTCAGTGGTCACGCCGCCGACGGTCCGCGATATCCTCTGCCCCAGCCCGTCGAAGACGTTCTTCTCGACGGTGCCGCCTACGTCCGCCTCGACCATCTGGCCCATGAAGTTGTAGGTGAACGTCTGGGCGGTCCCGTTCCTAGATATCATGTTCCCGTCCGCGTCGTACGTGTATGTGGTCTTGGTGACCCCGTTCACCGACGTAGAGGTGACCTCGTCGGGGGCGCTCGAATTGGCATAGTGCAGCGTCGTGGTGACGCCGCTCTGTTCCATCGTCAGGAGGTTCCCGGCTGAGTCATAGGAATAGCCCGTCGTCCCGAGCCAGCCACCCGAGGAGCCCGTCAGCTCGCCGAGGCTGTTGTAAGTGTAGGTGACGCCGGCGTAGCCAGGCGACTCCGCGCCGACGTTCCCATCCCCGTCGAGACCATAGCTCACGCCGTCCGTTTTCACGAGCCTGTCACGGGAGTCGTAATTCAGCGTGAGGTTCGCGCCGTTGCCCAAGGCGAAGTACGTGGGGTCGTTGCCCTGGCCGTACTCTATGCTTGTCACATAGCTGCCGACTGACGTGAGCCTGTTCTGCAGGTCGTACGTCATGCTCACCGTGGTTCCGCCTGGGTACGTTATCTGGTCGAGGTTCCCTGCTGCGTCGTACGCATACTGGGTCGTCAGCGTCTCGGTGCCGTCGTTCGTGCTCTCGTAGGTGAGCTCTCCCCTCCAGTTGTAGTCGCGCGTGAGGTTGGCGAACCCAGGCCCGCTCGAGCTCGTGACATAGCCATACCCGTCGTAGCCGAAGATGAGCGTAGTTGCCCCGTGCTTTATCGACGTGAGTTCGTTCAGGTTGTTGTAGGCATAGTAGGTCACAGTCCCGTTAGGGCTGGTCTGCTCCACCATGCTCCCGTCCCCGTTGAACATGGCTGTGTCAGTGGTTCCTCCGGGATAGACGGTCTTGTAGAGGTTCCCCGCGTAGTCGTAAGAGTAGGTGGTCGTCTGGCCCCCCACCGTCGAGCTCGTCAGCTCGCCGAGGCTGTTATAGGAGTATGTCGCGGGCCCGTTGGTCGAGACCTCCTTAAGCAGGCCCACGTAGTTGTAGTAGTATGTGACAGTGTTTCCGTCCTCGTCTGTGTATACTATGTTGCTGCCCTGGTACCTCAGAGAGTAGTGTGTGCTGTCAGGGTTGCTGACTTCGGTAAGTCTCCCGACGTTGTCGTAGGAGCTGGTGTACGTATAGCCAGAGGCAGTCTTGTTGGTTACGACCTCGTTGAGCCAGTTGTATGTGTAGCTCTCGCTGTTGTACGCGCCGGAGCTGCTGAGGAGCCTACCCAGCCCATCATAGACCTGGGTCGTCACGTGGTTGTCCTCATCCGTTGTCGTGATGGTGTTGCCATTGTAGGTGACGCTCATTGTCCCGCTGGGGTCGGAGACGCTCGTCACCCTTCCATCCGAGTCGTAGGTGAAGTTGAACGTGTTGCTTCCTTGGTCTACCGTCTGCGTGACGAAGCCATACTGGTTGTAGGTGTAGGAGTTCCCTCCTGTCTGAGACGTCAGGTCGCCGTAGGAGTCGTAGGTGTAGCTTATGGTGTGGCCTGCGGGGTCCTGCGTCTCCACGAGCAGGGGGCCGTCGTAGGTATAGTCGGTCGTCAGCCATGTGGATGAGCCGTTGCCGCTGTCCCACCTCTTGCTCGCCGTCGGGAGGCCGTCGCCGGTGCTGTTGTAGCGGAAGTACTCCTGGACGTCGCCGCCGTCCGAGCAGACCCCGGTGACTGCGTCGCGGACCGTCGACTCCACGGAGTTGGAGTAGAAGTTGCTTGTGGAGCACGAGGACGTGGGCCAGGTCAGGCTCGAGTTGGTGTTCGCGTACTCGTAGCTGGTAGTCAGATAGGTGCTCCCCGACGTGTACTCCGTCAGGGTGACGACGTTTCCCCAGTTGTCGTAGGACATCTCCTCCATGCTGGTCGGGTCATTCGTCACTTGTTTCGAAATCTGCCCATCTCGGTTGATGAACGCTTCCGACTGATATTCCTCGTTCGCGACATTGCAATCATTGACGTTGCACACAACTTCGACCATCGAGTTGCTGTAATAGTGATAGGCGACGGTGTGATAGCCGGTCTGGTCCTGCCACGTTACCGAAGCAGAACTGATGATCCCGAGGTTGGATGTTGGGGTGTAGTTGACGTACACACCGTAGTTGATGCTGCTGTTCCTTGCCACTATCGAACCGTCCGAGGGAGCGGCATAGTCGTTTTGGGCGGTGACCGCTTCAATCGCATAGTCCCAGCCACCCTTCGGGTTGAGAGACTTCGCCGCATAGGAGAAGTTGGACACGGCTCCCGTATTATAGGTGACCTGGCTCATCAAGGCGTCGGTGGAGATCAGACCATTGGGGGTGCTGTACGAGTAGCTCGTCACCAGCCCTTCCGGGTCTGTGACCGACGAGAGCTGTCCTGCCGCATTGTAGTCGTATAGCCACATGTGCGATCCATAAGTAATCGAGATAAGCCGTTCTGGGCCGCAACCATAGCTGAAGCTGACAACCCTCCCGACAGTATCCGTGATCGACTCGACGACCGACCCGGAAGAACACGGGCTGCCCCAACCGAAGCTGATGGAGTCGCCCGCCCTGTCCGTGATGGACTGGAGCTGTTCATTCGAGTTGAACTGATACACCTGCCCATCTGGGAGGACGAGCGTGTAAGCTCCAGAGGTCTCGTTGAGCTCGAAGCTAGTGACCCCGTCGTAGGACCAGGAGGCGGTTTTCCCCGAGCCGAAGACACCTGACGGAAGCGGGATGGCCTGCCCCCCGTACAAGTGGATGTCGTGGGACCCTAGCCAGGGGAAGTCGAAGGACCACCCGGCCTCGGATGTCCCCAGGCCGAAGGTGGGGGCGTCGAACTGGTACGGGCTCAGCACTCCCGACTTGTCCGTATAGAGGGAAGGCTCCGTGAAGACGCGCGTTATAGAGAGGTTCATCCCCCTTCCCGGCAGTGAC
>JASHVT010000007.1 GCA_030039515.1 Nitrososphaerales archaeon | reverse complement strand
GACTGGCACGCCTATCACGGGCTTCGTCGTCATCGACGCGACCACTCCGGGGAGGTGCGCCGAAAGCCCTGCGACCGCTATGAAGACCTTGGCCTGGGAGCCGTTCACGTAGTCGCGAAGCTTGGAAGGGTTCCGGTGCGCGGAGATTACCTGCGCGTCGTAGGGTACGCCGAGCTCGGTCAGGACCTTCACGGCCTCGTCGACCACGGGCTGGTCGCTCTTGCTGCCCGCTAGTATCGCGACCTGCGGAGCGTCAGGCAAGGTTGGCCCTCCCGAAGCGGATCACCCTCTCCTCAGTCGCGACCGCGTCCAACGGGACGTCTGACGGGGTTAGAGGCAGGGCGGCGCGCCTCTGCGACTCGAACGCCAGGCCCGCTGCGAGCCCTCTGCCTTTGCTTCTCAGCTCTCTGTCGAAGTACCCCTTGCCGTAGCCCAGCCTTCCTCCCCTGTAGTCCCAGGCCACGACGGGGACCAGGATCAACTGGGCGTCGCTCAGCGGGACGCTTGCAGAGCCCTGAGGCTCGAGGATCCCGAAGGCGCCGGGGCGGAGTTCACCCAAGGAGTGGATTTCGTGGAAAGTCAGGCGGCCTGCGCGCATGTCGCTCCTCGGGACTATGACCCTTTTCTTCCTTTGCAGCGCTTCCTTCAAGAGATCTGAGGTCTGCACCTCGTTGTCCATGGAGACATAGCTGGCGACGGTCTCCGCCTTCGCGTACTCTGGAAGCGCCTCGACGTTATTCCGGACAAGCGCGCTGAGCTCCCTCACGGCCTCGCGGGGGATCTGGTCCCGCCGCCTCAGAGCTTCCGACCTCATCTCTCGCTTGCTCATCATTGTCTCATCTCCTGCTGGACGGCTCGGTTCTGCGTGCCCGCGGCGATCAGCGTGTTCTGCATCAGCATGACCACGGTCATGGGGCCCACCCCGCCGAGCACCGGGGTTATGTAGCCTGCCTTCTTCGATACGCCCTCGAAGTCGACGTCCCCGACGAGCTTCCCGTCAGACCTGTTCATCGCGACGTCGATGACGGCCGCGCCTTCCTTGACCATGTCGGCGGTCACGATGAAACCCGGCCTCCGCCCGACGGCGGTCACGAGGATGTCAGCGTCCCTTGTCATGGAGGGGAGGTCAGTAGACTTCGAGTGGCATACGGTCACGGTCGCGTCCTCGCCTAGGAGCAGATGGTGCAGGGGCTTGCCTACGAGCGTGCTTCGGTTTATCACGACTGCCCTCGCGGACCTGATCGGAACGCCGTAGTGGTGGAGCAGCTCCATGACGCCTCTCGGGGTGCAGGGAACGAGGTCGGTGACGCCATGCACAAGCTTTCCTGCGTTTGCCGTGGTGAGCCCGTCGACGTCCTTCTCCGGCTTGATCCTCTCGATCATCCTGTGCTCCCTTAGGTGGCCCGGGAGCGGCATCTGGAGGAGGATCCCGTTCACCGAGGGGTCCGAGTTGAGCGCGTCTATGAGGGCGAGGAGCTCGCCTTCGGGGACGCGTTCGGGTAGCTCGAAACCCTTCGATGCTATCCCGACCCTCTCCGCGGCCCTGTGCTTGCTCTTGACGTAGACCCGCGAGGCGGGGTCCTCTCCCACGAGTATCGTGGCGAGGGACGGCCGGAGTCCCGACTCTTGCATCCGCCTGACCTCTATCTTGAGCTGTTCCTCTATGCTCGCGGCGAGCGCCTTTCCATCCATTACGGTAGCCGTCAGACGCCCACCCTCACTGTCCGCCCCTCAATCTTCAGCTTGCCTTCCACGAACAGCTTCACTGCCCGCGGGTAGGCGATGTGCTCCTGCCTGAGGATCCTGGAGGATAGCGTGGCTTCGTCGTCGCCGTCCTTTACGGGCACGGTCCGCTGGAGGACTATCGGCCCGGCGTCGACTTCAGGCACCACGAAGTGCACGGTGCAGCCCGAGACCTTCACTCCGTAGGATATGGCCTGCTCTTGGGCGCGGACTCCAGGGAAGGCTGGAAGGATGGAGGGGTGTATGTTCAGGATCCTGCCGGCGAAGCGTTCCACGAACCCCCTCGAGAGTATCTTCATGAAGCCGGCGAGAAGGACCAGCCCTTCGCCCGGCCTGACGCCGTTCTGTACGAGCGCCCTCGACAGCCTTTCGCCGTAGGCCTGCCTCGTGGACGTGCCCTGCACCAGCGCCAGGGCCTTCACGCCGTGCCTCTCCGCCACGCGGAGCGCCTTAGCCGACGGGTCGTTGCTTATGACGATCTTGACTTCGGCGCCGCTTATCGCCCCCCTTTCGATGTCCTTCAGTATCGCCGCGAGGTTCGATCCCCTCCCCGAGACGAGGACGCCGATGTTCATGCCTCCACGCTCCTCTCAGACCGCACCCGCGGCTCGGAGACTTTGGAGTAGTCGCCCGTCACGCAAGCGTAGCACATGCTGTCCTTCGGGAGGCCCGTAGCGGCGGCGAGCCCTTCTATGTCGTTGTAGTAGAACTCCTCCACCCCTATCTCCTTGGCCACGAGCTCAGCCGTCTTGGCGAGGTCCGGTTCGTTCCCGGCGACCTTGTGGGCGAGCAGCTCTTCCTTGGTGGGGAAGTCTATGCCCATGTAGCAAGGGTGGCGTATGGGCGGGAAGGTGACCGCCATCTTGACGCTCGCGGCCCCCGCCTTCTTCAACGAGTCCACGATCGACTTCGAGCTGGTCCCTCGCACGAGGCTGTCGTCGATCACCACGACTCTCTTCCCCTTAATCACGTCGCGGACGGGGATTATCTTCTTGACGACCTCCTCTCGGCCTCCCTGATCGGGTTCGATGAAGCTCCTTATGCTCCCCTTCCGCTTGTACCTGTCCTTCATCAGGCCCTCGTCCATGGGGATGCCGCTCTCCAGTGCGTACCCCAGCGCGGCGGGCCTCGCAGAGTCGGGGACCGGCACGACGACGTCTGCTTCGATCCGGAAGCGCTTGGCGAGGATCCTCCCGAAGTTCTTGCGCGCCTCGTAGACGCTCACGCCGTTGATCCTTGACGAAGGATGGGCGAAGTAGGTGAACTCGAAGGAGCAGAAAGCAGGCTCGACCTTGGGAGAGAACCTTCGCGACTCGATTCCTTTCTTGTTGAGCATCACGATCTCTCCCGGCTCGATGTCCCTGACGAAGGCTGCTCCCATCGCCTCCAGGGCGCAGGACTCCGAGGCTGCGGCGTAGGTCCTAGCCTCCTCGATGTAGCCCAGCGCGAGCGGCCTGTACCCCCTCGGGTCTCTTATGGCGTACGCGGAGCCGTCAGCCGCGAGGATCGCGAAGCAATAGGCGCCCGACAGTTCGGACGACAGCCTCTCGAACGCCTTGAACATGTCGCCCGCCTCGCGGAGGTGGTGGAGCAGGCGGTAGCCGGTGGCTCGGGTGTCCGAGTCGCAGGAGGCGCCGAACTCCTCGCTGGCCTTGGCCGCGAGCGCTTCCGCGTTCGCTATCGTCCCGTTGTGGGCGATGGAGAACTCCGACTCGATCTGAATGGGCTGGGCGTTGTCCAGCACAGACCTTCCCTTTGTCGAGTATCTCACGTGGCCTATCCCGGAGCTCCCGCAGTAGTGGGCGAGCTCGGCCGCTTGAGAAGCCCAGTCGGTTACCAGGCCCATCCTCTTGAGTATCTGCTTCCCCGGCGCTGCTATGCCCCACGACTCCTGCCCCCTGTGCTGGAGCGCCTCGAGTCCTTGGACCACCTTAGGGACGACATCCACGTCGTCCGCGGAGCTCGCCGCCACGATGCCGCACTTCTCCTTGGCGTCCATCACGACATCAGCCTCTCCATTGAGGAACCCCAGGCCCCGCGCGCCCTGTCGACAGAGACTTTGCAGACGGTCCTCCCTCGCTCAGTGAAGGCAAGGTCTTCTCCGGCCGTCGAGCCGACTCGCGCGAATGCGACGCCGGAGCTCCTAAGGACGCGGGAGACCTTTTCTGGGTCGCCTGTCGAGATGACGAACCTCCCGTGAGACTCGGAGAACATGAGTTCCGCGGCGCCTAGACCTGAGCTGGGGATGGCTGACAGCTCCAGCGAGACGCCGACGCCGCCTCCGATCGCCATCTCTGAGACCGCGACTCCCAAGCCTCCCTTCGAGCAGTCGTGGACGGCGCTGGCGAGTCCGCCGTCGACCAGCTTCAGGATCGCCGAGTAGGTGGCAGAGTCGACCGGCGCGTCAGGTCGGGGGACCGCCCCGCCCCAGCTCTTCACGACGTGCACGTGATACTCCGAGCCCCCCATCTCCCGCTTGGTCTTGCCGACGACGAAGAGAGAGTCGCCTCGCTCGTGGATGGATGAGCTTACGAAGGGAGAGCCTTTGCTCCGCAGCCCGACAACCATCGCGACCGGGGATGGCTTGACCGCCCTGCCTGTCGATGAGTCCTCGTTGTAGAAGCTCACCTTCCCTCCGACCACGGGGATGGGGAGCGCCCTGCAGTACGCAGCCATGCCGTCTATCGTTTCGGCGAAGGTCCAGTAGACCTCGGGGTCTGACGGGTCCCCGAACTGAAGATGGTCCACGAGCGCTATCGGGTCGGCGCCGACCGCGACCACGTTCCTGCATGCCTCGGCGACGCAACCAGCGGCGCCGTCCCTGGGAGAGAGGTAGCTGTGGAGGCTGTTCCCGTCTGCCTTCACAGCGAGCAACGCGCCGTTGGGCAGCTCGAGCAGGGAGGCATCCGCCTCCCCCGGCCTGATTGCCGTGCGGAGCCCGACTTCATGGTCGTACTGCTCGTACACCCACCTCCTGCTGGCGACGTTCGGCGAACCGAGGAGGGCGACGAGGGACCTCGCGAGGTCTGGATGCCGCGTGGGCGACGGGCTGCGGCGGCTCAGATAGGCTGGCTTGCGGACGGCCCTCGCCACTAGAGGCGCCTCTGCGACCAGCCTAGCTGGAAGCTGCGCGACGACCATGGAGTCCCATCTGACCGTCATGAGTCCGTCGTCGGTGACCTCGCCGATGTCGCGCCATGTGACCTCGTACTTGTCCAGTACGCTAGTGACTCGCGGGATGTCTGAAGGCTCGAGTATCAGGATCATCCTCTCCTGAGACTCCGAGGCCATGATCTCCAAGGGTGCCATGTCGTTCTCCCTGACGTTCACCCTCCGCAGTTCGACGTCGACCCCGCTGCCTCCCTTCGACGCTATCTCAGAGAGCGCAGTCGAAAGGCCTCCTCCGCCGAGGTCCTTCATGGCGTGGATCCTCCCCCCGTCGAGGACCTCTGCGATGGCGTCGATGAGGAGCTTCTTGACGAATGGGTCGGGGACCTGGACAGAAGAGCGTTCAGACGCAGACGCGTCCGATAGGTTCTTCGACGCGAATGCTGCACCCCCGACGCCGTCTCTCCCGGTGCTCCCACCGACGAGGACGATGCGGTCGCCAGGTTCCTCAGCAGCGCCTAGTATCAGCCGCCCCTTCTTCAGCAGGCCGACGCATGCTACGTCGACGAGGCAGTTCCTCTCGAAGCTCTCGTCGAACTCGATGTCGCCCGCGACGGTGGGGATCCCCGTCGAGTTGCCGTAGTCCGAGATGCCCCTTACGACGTTCCTGAACAGCCACCTTGAGTGCCCGCTCTCGGTAGGATCCCCGAACCTCAGGATGTCCAGCAGGGCGATGGGCCTCGACCCGACCGACAGGATGTCTCTGAGGACGCCTCCGATTCCTGTGGCAGCCCCTCCGTATGGATCCACGGCGGATGGGTGGTTGTGGCTCTCGATGTGCATCGTCACAGCATACCCGCCCCCGACGTCGACGACGCCCGCGTCGTATCCTGGTCCGAGGAGTACCCGCTTGCCTGTCGTAGGGAGTCTCCTCAGCAGTGCCTTGGACGACTTGTAGGAGCTGTGCTCCGACCACTCGGCGCTGATTATCGCCCACTCCGTGTCGTTCGGCTCTCTTCCCAGTCCTTTCCTCGCTGTCGCAGCCTCTTCCTCAGTCAGGCCTAGACGAGTGGTCGCGGACATCAAGCTGGCTCAGCTCACCATCGAGCGTAGTATTCGGGCCCCGTCGGACGTGGCG
>JASHVT010000110.1 GCA_030039515.1 Nitrososphaerales archaeon | reverse complement strand
GAGCGAGGATGGTCAGGACAGGCGCAGGGAGCTGAGGGACATACTTGACGAACTGGACTCGTACATGGAGAAGTTCGAGAAGGATGTCCAGGAGACGGTCCGTAGCGCGATTTCAAAGTCGGGACTCAAGGACAAGTCGTTCGTCGCTGGCTTCTCCTTCGCCCTGGGGCCCGAGGGCAAGCCGTCGGTCCAGATCTTCGGAGACAGCCCGGTCAGGTCGGACGGGCATAGGTCCCCGCTGACGGAGCAGATGCTCAATCCGAAGGACGGGACCCTCAAGCTGGTCGTCGACATGCCAGGGGTCGAGAAGTCGGACATCAAGGTCGAGGCGACCGAAGACAACGCGACCGTGACCGCCGAGAATGGTACGCGAAAGTACAGGGCCGAAGTCAGGCTGAGGGCTCGGGTCAAGCCGGAGGAGGCGAAGGCGGAGTACAAGAACGGCCTGCTGGAGATTTCTTTCCCGCTGAAGGACAACGCTAATAAGGACTACAGGAGCGTAAGCGTAAATTGAAGGAGGCTCGTCTGTGAGCACGCAACAAGTTCAACTCAAAGTGCTGGAGGCTTACACGAGGGACGTAGGCAGAGGGGTCGCAAGGATCGACTACGACGCGATGGACGCGCTCGACGCATCGACCGGTGACGTCATCGAGATCAAGGGAAAGAGGAGGACGGTCGCGAAGTGCTTGCCCCTCTATCCCTCCGACGAAGGGAGAGGCATAGTCAGGATCGACGGACTGATTAGGAACAACGCGGGCGTGGCAATCGGCGACGTCGTGGTCGTCAAGAAGGTGAAGGCCCCACCGGCGGAGAAGGTAGTGGTGGCGCCCCTAGAGGCTGTCCCCCCGATCGACGAGAGGTACCTCGCGGACGCCCTGGAGAGCGTGCCCGTCACGAAAGGAGACAACATCATGATACCGTACTTCGGAGGAAGGCTGACCTTCCAGGTGGTGGGAGTGAGCCCTGCCGCTGACGCGGCCCTGATCACCCAGCGGACGGTCTTCGTCATCTCTGAGAAGGGAGAGGCGCTGAGGGGAGTCCCGCAGGTGACCTACGAGGACATCGGCGGCCTGAAGGACGAGATACAGAAGGTCAGAGAGATGATCGAGCTGCCTCTGCGCCACCCAGAGATTTTCGAGAAGCTCGGAGTCGAGGCTCCGAAGGGCATCCTGCTCTACGGACCTCCTGGGACGGGGAAGACGCTCCTGGCGAAGGCGGTCGCGACGGAGAGCAACGCGCACTTCATACCGATAAGCGGCCCGGAGATAATGAGCAAGTTCTACGGGGAGTCGGAGGCGAGGCTCCGCGAGATCTTCAAGGAGGCGAAGGAGAAGGCCCCCACGATAATCTTCATCGACGAGATCGACTCGATCGCTCCGAAGAGAGAGGAGGTGACGGGAGAGGTCGAGAGGAGGGTAGTCAGCCAGCTCCTGTCATTGATGGACGGCCTAGAGGCCCGCGGAAAGGTCATAGTCATTGCCGCGACCAACCGCCCTAACGCCATCGACCCTGCGCTCAGGCGCCCTGGAAGGTTCGACAGGGAGATCGAGATCAAGGTCCCGGACAAGCGCGGCAGGCTGGAGATACTCCAGATCCACACGAGGCACATGCCTCTCGCCCAGAACCTCGACGAGAAGGAGCTGACGGACAAGATGGTGGACCTCGAGAAGCTCGCGGCGGTCACTCACGGGTTCGTGGGCGCTGACCTGGAATATCTCTGCAAGGAGGCCGCCATGAAGACGCTCAGGAGGAACCTTCCCAACATCAAGCTCGAAGAGGACAGGCTGAGCCCCGAGACGCTGGACAAGCTGATAGTCACAATGCAGGACTTCGAGGACGCGCTCCGCGACGTCATGCCCTCGGCCATGAGGGAGGTGTATCTCGAGACGCCGGACGTGAAGTGGGCGGACATTGGCGGCTTGGAGGGCGTCAAGAAGGAGCTTCAGGAGGCGGTGGAGTGGCCACTGAAGTACCCTGACCTGTACGACAAGATAGGCTACAGCATGCCGAAGGGGATCATGCTCTACGGTCCTTCAGGGACGGGCAAGACGCTCCTGGCGAAGGCGGTCGCGACGGAGAGCGAGGCGAACTTCATCAGCGTCAGGGGCCCAGAGCTCCTCAGCAAGTGGGTGGGCGAATCCGAGAGGGGGATAAGGGAGGTGTTCAGGCGCGCGAGGCAGGCATCCCCATGCGTGATATTCTTCGACGAGATAGACGCGCTGGCCCCGACGAGGGGGATGGGCGGAGACAGCATGGTGACGGAGAGGGTCGTCAGCCAGCTCCTGACAGAGCTCGACGGCGTCCAGAGCCTGCAGGGCGTGGTCGTGCTCGCGGCGACGAACAGGATCGATATAGTCGACCCAGCTCTCCTGAGGGCAGGAAGGTTCGACAAGATAGTCCAGATACCTCTGCCCGACAAAGGAGCGAGGAAGGACATCCTCAAGATCCACATGAAGGGCGTGCCTATCGCCAAGGACGTGGACCTCGAGAGGATCATCGACCTGACCGAGGGGTTTAGCGGGGCCGACATGGCGTCACTGACCAACACTGCGGTCTCTATCGTGCTCCAAGGCTTCATCTCGAAGTACCCAAAGCCAGAGGACGCGAAGAAACACGTCGACGAGGCGATCGTGGAGATGGAGCACTTCGCCGAGGCCATCAAGAAGGTCAGGTCGTCGAGAGAGGGCAAGCCCTTGGAGAAGGTCCCCGTCCCGTTCTACAGATAGGGAAACAGCAACTAAAGTCGCCGCAGGGGTTGACTTCGTTCTGCCCCTTCATTCGCCGACGAACGGGGCGCTCCGGCTGGCGTCGGGACCAGATGATGCCCTTCCACATGGTTCGGCATGAACTACAGCCTTTGCCATGGAGGCCACGTTCTTCCTGAACTCGGGCGCCTATGTCCTTCTGTGCGACGCCAAGGGCGCCCCCCCGCTACCGGTCTAGTCCAGGGTAGGCCTCTTCTCCCCGGTTCCCTTCTCGGCGATCTCGCTCATGGTCAGGTTCGAAGCTGCTGAGAGGTCGTAGCTATTGGCGTCGTAGCCTTCGACGCACGAGCCGTCCTTGTGCTTGATGAGCAGCCATGACTCCTTCGTCCCCATCATCCCCGTCCTGACGAGCGCGAACGAGCCGGTCAGCTTCCGCCCGTAGAGCCTGAACTTCAGGTTCCCTTTCTCCATCTCCTCCGCAGCCGTCCTGTCCGCCAGTCCCCTTCCGTTGACCTCCTCTCTTATCCCCCTGGCGACCTCGAGCTCGGGGTTGTATGTCCCGGCATCCCAGACCATGACGACGCCCGCGCCGTAGCCCGAGCCTATGACTCCCTCGAACTTCCTGTACTCGAGGTCGTGTGGCCCGGTCGGCATTGCCAGCCTCCTCACGCTCGGGTCCAGGGTTGGGCCTTTAGGTATCGACCAGGAGGGCATCACTCCTCGTATCTCGAGCCGGAAGTCGTAGTGCAACGCCCTCGCCTTGTGCTTCTGGACGACGAACGCGAGGCAGCCTCCTTCCTCCGCCTTGGGCATGGTGACCGTCCGAGCCCGGGCACAACTAATTAACCGACCGGCGGGCGGCGTTGCTGAGCTTGGAACCCCAGAAGGTCATCGGGCGCGGGACCTGGTTGGACAAGGTGGCGGACGAGACAGCGGTGAGGGAGAAGACACTAGGCAGGAGCCTGAAGATGCTGAGGGTCGAGAGCGGTCTCGGCGCCTCCGGTCTCCCACACATCGGGAGCGTCGGCGACGCGATAAGGAGCTATGGGGTGAAGCTCGCCCTGGAGACGGCGGGTTACAGCTCGGAGCTCATCGCCTACTCGGACGACTTCGACGGGCTCCGCAAGGTGCCTGCGGGTTTCCCGGGATGGCTGAACGACTACATCTCTCAGCCTGTCTCGCGGATCCCCGACCCCTTCGACTGCCACAGCTCGTACGCAGACCACGTCGGGCACCTCCTCAGGGAGTCGCTCGACGAGCTAGGAGTCGAATACAGGTTCCAGAGCGGGGCCGAGGCCTACAAGACGGGCCTTCTCGTGGAGCAGATCAGGGCGATCCTCGCCCAGTCTATGACGATCGGGAAGAAGATCAACGAGCTGGTCGGGCAGTCGAAGTACGAGGAGAGCCTTCCCTACACCCCCGTCTGCAACCAGTGCCACAGGATCTATACGACCCAGGCGGTCTCCTATGACCCCGAGACGGACAAGGTGCACTACAGATGCTCGGGTACGGAACTGACCGACAAGTCCGTCGTGGGATGCGGGTACGAAGGGGACGCCAAGATCTCTGACGGGAACGGGAAGCTCATGTGGAAGGTGGAGTTCGCTGCGCGGTGGGCGGCCTTGGACATCAGGTTCGAGGCGTACGGCAAGGAGTTGACCGACTCCGTCAAGATTAACGACTGGATAGCTGACAACATCCTGAAGTCGCCACCGCCCTACCACGCGAGGTACGAGCTCTTCCAGGACAAGTCGGGGAAGAAGCTGTCGAAGTCTTCGGGGAACCTAGTGACCCCGGCGGAGTGGATGGACTACGCGTCGCCAGAGTCCCTCCGCCTTTTGATGTACAAGAGGATCGTAGGGGCGAGGAACGTGTCCATTTCAGACATCCCGGTGTACATGGAGGACTTCGACGACCTTGAG
>JASHVT010000109.1 GCA_030039515.1 Nitrososphaerales archaeon | reverse complement strand
CTTCGCGTCCGCCACCCTCACCTTCAGCTACGGGGGCGTCAAACTGACCGGGAGCGTCACTTCCGAGAGCATCACGGTGGGAGAGAACGTGACCGTGCGGTACTACATCCCTATCGCGATCGCCATCCTCGCGCTCCTCGGGACCGCCTTCTACGTCAGGAGGAAGGCCTTCCCTATCGGGCCAGCTTCCCAGAGATAAAGCCCTCGAAGGCCGACTTGGCCTCCGGGTAGGGCATCTGCACCGGAGGATGCTTGAAGCAAAAGGCAGACACGCTCTCCAGCCTTCCCCTTACGCCCCTGTCCAGAGCCACCTTGGTCCCCCTTATCGCGTCGACCATGACGTCTCCGCTGTCGTAGGCGTCCACGACGTGGAGCTTGACGTCCATCTTCACCACCGTCCCTCCGAAGTACCGCCCCTTCAGCCATATGTAGCAGACCTTGTCGTTGTCCAGGAAGGGGACGTAGTCCGACGGGCCTATCCTGGTAGGGACCTCGTAGGGCGCCATCGCCCTGACGGCGCTGGTCTTGCTCTCCCTCTTGTCCTTGAGCCTGCTCTCCTCCAGCATGTTGAGGAAGTCTGCGTCGCCGCCGATGTTGAGCTGGTATGTCTCGTCGACCTTGACTCCCCTGTCTATGGCCATCTTGACGAGAGTCTTGTGGAGGACGGTCGCGCCTATCTGGCTCATGACGTCGTCTCCGGCGCACGGGAGCTTCGCCTTCTCGAACCTCGAGGCCCACGACTCGTCAGAAGCGACGAACACCGGGATGGCGTTGACGAAGGCCACGCCCGTCTCCAGGGCGGCCTCGGCGTACCTGTGGGTGGCCGCCGTGCTCCCTACTGGCATGTAGTTGACGAGCACCTCGGCTCCGGACCGCTCGAGCTCCTCCTCGAGGTCCGCCTCCTTCCCCTCCGCCAAAGGCACCACTCCTTTCAGGTACTTCCCTATGCCGTCGAGGAGCGGGCCGCGCTTCACCTTGACGCCCATCGTCGGGACGCTGGAGATCTTGACCGTGTTGTTTGGCGCCTGGAAGATCGCCTCTGAAAGGTCCTTGCCGACCTTCCTGGCGCTGACGTCGAAGGCGGCCACGAACTCGATGTCCGAAGGCAGGTACTTCCCGACGCGCTCGTACGTGACGCCGCCTTCCTCGTAGCCGTGCTCCTCATAGTATCTTATCCCTTGGATGATCGCCGACGCGCAGTTGCCGACGCCGGCTATGGCTACCTTGACCTTGCCCAAACCGGACTTATACGGCCATAAAATTGCTATAAACGGTTTGCTGTCCGGTCCCAGTCGGCCGGTCGAGGGCAGGGCCCTTCGGCGCTCTGCGCTGGAGGGGAAGGCCGATATGCATGGATGATCCAGCCGTAGGGAGGCGCACGAGGGATGCGTGAGTCCGCCGGACGGAACGCTAATAATCGAACCGTCTCCAGACCGGCGCATGGAGGAGCGCTCCGCCGGGGCGGTGGTCTTCAGGGACACACCGGAGGGGAGGGAGTACCTCCTGCTGCAGAACTCCGGGCGGTGGGACTTCCCGAAGGGCGGCATAGAGAGAGACGAGAGCGAGCTCCACACCGTAAGGAGGGAGGTCGAGGAGGAGACAGGGCTGACCGACCTCGCGATCCTGTCAGGCTTCGAGCAGGTCGTCGAGTACTTCTATCGCAGGGACAACAGGAACATCCACAAGACGGTCAAGTACATGCTGGCGAGGACCGAGCGTGGGACCGTGAAGATCTCCTTCGAGCACCAGGCCTTCGGCTGGTTTCCCTACAAGGAGGCTCTGGCGACGGCGTCATACGAGAACTCGAAGAAGACGCTCGCGGCAGCGGAGAGCTTCATCCGGGCTCTAGGCGCTTCCCCGGCCTAGAACTCCACCAGGGGGTGCGGGCCCATCAGCTTGATCACCTTGATGTAGTGGAACCCAGGCTCGTCCGTCCTCTTGACGTACGTGGTCTCGGTTATCCTGTCGTAGGAGTACCTCAGGAATCCTGACGGCTCCTCGTCCGAGCGCGCGTAGAAGAATATCGACGCCTCTTCGTAGTCGTCGATCCTCGCGAACGTCCCGATGGTCCATGCCCTGCCGTTCCTGAACGCGAAGAGCGGGAGCGGGGGCTCCTCGAAGAGCGTCTTGTACGCGCCGACCTTGACGAGGCTGGGCGTGTTCTCCACCTCCACCGACATGTACTTGTCAGGGAAGGTGTCCTTCCCCAGCAAGGGCGCCGGCATCCTCTGGACCCTGATCACCGGCGCATAGAGGTACGAAGCGTTGCTCGCGGAGGGGACGAGCTGGACCTCCTCGCCCTCGCCGGTTATCCTGTAGGCGAGGAACTCGTCTACCTTCCCGTTGTCGAAGTAGTAGAAGATGGGGGTCCCCATGTAGAGGTCCGCCTGCGCGGCGATGCGCGTGCCCTTGTCCGTCTTGAACGCGAAGAGGGGGAAGGGCGCCCGTTCGAGCGCGCACGAGAGCCTTCCGAGCTCTACCAGCGACTCGAGGCCCACGTAGCAGGCTCCCCCGATCCTTTGCTCGTCCTTCTTCGGCAATCGGGCGGCTCGCGCGGCGCGCCCGTTATAAGTCTGAATGGCCCGAAAGGCAAGGAGGAGCGGCCCCGCTCGCGCGCAGCCCGCGCAACGTTCGTAAGCATGAAGGTCGGCGCTCCCCGCGGGCCTTGGAGGACTGGAAGGAGGAGACCGTGGCGGAGCTGGAGGACGCGAGGCGCAGAATCGAGGCAGCGATCGAGTCCATCGAGGGGGAGCCCACAAGGGAGGAAGTGCACTCGGTCTGGAGGGCCTACGTCTCGGTGGAGCTCAGCGTAGCCTACGTCAAACTGGAGATCGACGACGAGAACCCTGGCCGGTTCATATCGCCGAGGCCGTACAAGGTGCCCGACGAGAGGCAGGCGCTGCAGTTCGCCTTGAGGAACCTGGTAAAGGGCGAAGAGAGCTTCAGGGTGGGAGACTTCGGACAGGCGCTGAAGGACCTGAGGGAGGCTAGGAACTACCTCAGGGTCCTGCTGAAGGAACTCTACTCACGGCAGAAGCGTGCTCGCAGGGGCCAGCCCTAGCTCTCAGACTTCGAGTCGTCTTCTGACTTGTCGGTCTTCTTCTTTTTCGGCTTCGTCTTCTTGGAAGGCTTCTGCTTCTCGGCCTTGGACGACTTGGCCTCCTCGCCTTCGGCCGCTGCGGCTGCCCCGCCTGCTCCTCCGGTTGGCGCCCCCGCCTGCTCAGGCTCCGGCTCCTCTTCGGGTTCCTTCGCCGGTTTCTCTGCCTGCGCCTTCTTCTGGGCCTTCTCCTCCTTCGCCGCCTTCTCTTTCTCCTTCTCCTTCTCGTCGCCCAGCACTATCTCCTGGACAGTGAGCTCCTTTCCCGCTACGAAGACCCTGTACTTCTCCCTCAGCTTGTTCATGTAGAGGTACCTCTTGATGTACGTCTTGACGTGCCTGGGCTTGACGCCCTGCCGCACCGACCCGTCCTCGATCTCCAGCGAGTCCGCCGAGACCGACGGCTTCGTCCCGACCCTGGGCTCGAGGAAGGCTGCCACTTCTTCGCCCTTGTCCTTCAGGGTCCCGAGCTCGACCTTCATCTGGAGGTGCTCCTCCCGCTCATGTTATAACGCTTGTTCCTCGAGAACAGGGCCCGCGAGCCTCGACGGCGGCTCCCCGGTCTACCGCCCGTACCTTCTCCTTCTCTTCTGGTACGTCCTTACGGCCCTCAGGAGGTCGATCAGCCTGAACGCGGGCCAGAAGACGTCGACGAAGACGAGCTCCGAGTACGCCCCCTGCCACAATAGGAACCCGCTCATCCTCTCCTCTCCCGACGTCCTGATGATCAGGTCGGGCTCCTGGTTGGGCAGGAAGGAGGTGTAGAGCCTCTTCGAGACGGTCTCCTCGCTGATGTCCTTCGGGTCGAGGCTGCCGTTCTTGACGTCGAGGGCCACCGACCTCACCATCTCGGTGATCTCCGCCCTCCCTCCATACGCGAGCGCGATGTTCAGGTAATGCCCGTCGAACCCCGAAGTCTTGTCCTCTATGGCTGAGAGGAGGTCCCGGATCGAGTCCGGGAGCAGACCCAGCTCCCCTATCGCCCTTACCCTCACCCGGTACCTGGTGATCCTCTCGTCAGTGAGCAACTTCGTGAGCCTGCTCTCTATGAGCGTGTACAATCCTCTGAGCTCCTCGGGCGGCCTTTCGAGGTTCTCCGTGGACAGGACGTAGAGCGTGACCGTCTTTATCCCGATCTCGTGGCACCAGTCCAGCAGCTCCTCCGCCCTGTTCGCCCCCTGCTCGTGCCCCAGCCCCTCCGCGAGCCTGTTGTTCGCCGCCCACCTCCTGTTGCCGTCGAGTATGATCCCCACGTGCGACGGGACGTCGTCCCGCCTGACCTGGGACCTGAGCCTCCTCTCGTAGAGCTTGTAGACGCCGAGCGTGTTGAGAGCCGATTCGAGCACGCGGGATCAGCTCAGCGCAGTTGTCCTTGTCCTTACCCTCGGATAGATGGCCACCGTGAGGGCGAATATCGCGGCCAGCCCTATCAGCACGTAGGAAACGAGCAAGAAAGACGCCTCGGCCGCCCCGTTCTCGAGGAAGTTGGAGAACGTCCTCAGGGGGAAGTAGAGGAGGGCGAGCATCAGCAGGAGGAAGCTGTCCCTGCGCCAGCGTATGCTGTCGCGCGCGAGGTGCGAGAGCAGCGCACCCGCGAAGTAGATCGCTATCCCACCCCAGACTAGCGCGAGGCTCCCCGAGATCATGTACCCCACGAGCACGGCGTAGTCCCCGACAGGGGGGTTGGGAGGGAGCGGCCAGAGGTACGACGCGATCATCGTCGAGTACCCGGTCGTCAGCCCGGTCACGACGACGAGGACGCTGGCGCACATCGAGAAGAGCCTGATGTATCCGGTGGGCCCCCTGTGCAGCAGGGCCCCTACGGTCCGGTCGATGTTGAATCCCCTGACGAGGAAGGCTCCGCCCACGATGAGCAGCGTGGCGAGCTCCGCGTCGAAGACCTGCCCCGAGATGATCAGGATCCCCGCGAGGAGGAGGATGAGCCCCGGGACGCCGAGGGTCCACCTGGAGTATCTGGAGTCGAAGACAAGCATCCGCAGGTACCTGCCGAGGACCAGGTAGGTCTCCTCGACGGTCTCGCTGTGCTTGACCGCCACCCTCTCCACGGACGTGATGGGCACCAGGCTCTGGACTATCGGTATCACGTGCTCGTCCTCGCCGCCGTCGGAGACGAGGACGACCCCCGCGAACGCCTTCCCCGACACGACGGCCTCCACCTCCTTGCCTATGCGCCTGTCGGCCTCGAACCCCCCGTGCTCGCTTCCGCAGACTATCGCCAGCTCGCACATCGTCCCCCCGCGCCTGAGCTCGTCGCACTTCTTCACGGCTGCGAATATCGCGTTGGCGTCGGCCTCCTCCGGGTCTGCGAGGGCGAGCTTCGCGGCGGCGGCTAGGGCGTCGTCCCTGCCCACGACAGGCGTACTGACCTTGGCCTTGACCCCGAGGTCGTCGTCCCTGTCGACGCAGAGGACGAGGTACGTCTCTTCGCTCTCCGCCATCATGCTTTCGCCAAAAAAGCATGTCTTGTATACTTAAGTTTAGGTCGCATGTGATTGAGGCGAGAGCTTGGACGAGCGGCCCTGGCACAGGTCCTGGCCGGTTAACCTTCCCCGGGAGGTCGAAGTAGAGCCTGCTCCGCTCTACTCGCTCCTCGAGGCCTCCGCGAGGAGGTCCCCGGAAGCGACGTTCCTAGCCTTCCAGGGAAACAGGCTCAGCTTCTCCACGGTCCTGCAGGCGTCCGAGAGGTTCGCCTCTGCGCTCCTCTCGACAGGGCTGGCGAAGGGGGACAGGGTCGCGCTCTTCATGCCAAACATGCCCCAGTTCGTCATGTGCTACTTCGGGACGCTGATGGCCGGGGGCGTGGTCGTCCCGTGCAGTCCTCTCTACAAGGAGAGGGAGCTGGAGACCCAGCTGAAGGACAGCGGGGCGAAGACTGTGGTCGCCGCGAGCGACAGGGTCGGCGAGAACGACCTCTTCGCGAGCCTAGAAGGGTGCAGGGGAAGGCTCGGCCTGGAGCACGTGATAACGGCGAGCCTCACCGACTACCTCCCCTCGTACAAGAAGCCGCTGGCCAGGTTCGCGCGGGTCGAGAACGTGCGGAGGAGCGGAACGGTCCGGTTCGCCGAGCTGATCAGGGAGGGCGGCCCGCTCAGGACGCCCGTCGGGGCCTCGGCGGAGGACGCGGCGGCCATCCAATACACGGGAGGGACGACGGGGGTCTGCAAGGGGGCGCTCCTCACGCACGGCAACCTCATGTGGGCCACTTCGATGGCCCAAGCCTGCATATCGCTCACCGAGAAGGACGTCACCCTCGCGGTCCTCCCCCTCTTCCACATCTTCGGGATGGTCGCGTGCCTGACCCTCCCTACCATGGCGGGCGCCCAGACCGTCCTCCTCCCCAGGTTCGACGTCCTCGAGGTGATGAAGACGATCCAGAAGGGCAGGGTCACGTTCTTCCCCGGGGTCCCAACGATGTACGTTGCGATCAACAACCATCCCCAGGCTGCGAGGTTCGAGCTGGGCACCGTCCGGGTCGCGTTCTCTGGCGGAGCCCCGCTTCCGAGCGCAGTCAGGAAGAAGTTCAACCAGCTCACGGGCGGGAACCTCTTCGAGGGCTACGGGCTCACGGAGTCGGCCGCGGTCGCCATCACCAACCCGATCGAGGGAGGGCGGGACAAGGAGGCCTCGATCGGCATCCCCTTCCCTTCTACCGACGCGAAGATAGTGTCGCTCGACGACCCTCAGACGGCGATGGGGGTCGGCGTCCCCGGGGAGCTGGCGATAAGGGGGCGCCAGGTCATGAAGGGCTACTGGCAGGACGAGGAGGGGACCAGGCTCGTCATCAGGGACGGCTGGCTCCTGACGGGTGACATCGCCAAGATGGACGAAGACGGCTACTTCTACATCGTGGACAGGAAGAAGGACATGATAAACGTGGGAGGGCAGAAGGTCTACCCCCGTGAAGTGGAGGAGGTCCTGTTCGAGCACCCTGCCGTCAAGGAGGCCGCCGTCGTGGGGATACCTGACGCCTACATGGGGGAGACGGTCAAGGCGTTCGTCGT
>JASHVT010000108.1 GCA_030039515.1 Nitrososphaerales archaeon | reverse complement strand
AATGCGCTTCGCATCCCTCTATGCGCCCCATGGTCGCCTCGCCGTCCCGCGGCTCCTGACCTGCATATCCTAAAATACGGGCGGTCGTCAGAGCGGAGACGCGTTGAGTGATCGTAAAATTAGCTCCGGACTCTGACTCGCTCAGCGCAAGCTACGACTTCAAGGCCATCGAGGACAAGGTCAGAGGTTTCTACGCTGACCCCGCCTCGAGGAAGATGATAGCACAGAAGCTGGCCCGAAAGAGGCCGCTCGGCTACGTAGAGGGCCCTCCGACCCTGAACAACCAGCCCCACGTCGGGCACATCAGGGGCCGCATGATGAAGGACCTCTGGTTCAGGCGGTCGACCATGGAGGGCAGGCGAATAGTGTTCAGGGGAGGCTGGGACACCCAGGGGCTGCCTGTGGAGCTGCAGGCCGAGAAGGAGCTGGGGCTCTCGGGCAACAAGTGGGAGGACCTCCAGCAGGTGGGGGTCGAGAGGCTCGTCGAGGCGTGCAAGAGGCTCATAGACAAGTACAAGGCCGACTGGGTGGAAGCTGACAGGCTCCTCGGACTCCTGATCGACCACGACAGGGCCTACATGACCTACCGAGACGAGTACATCGAGCGCGAGTGGAAGTACCTGGAGACGGGGTGGAAGCGCGGCCTCCTCGGCGAGGGTTTCAAGGTCGTCCCATACTGCCCCAGGTGCCAGACTGCCCTCAGCGCCGGGGAGGTCGCCCTCGGCGGATACGACAAGCTCGAAGACCCAAGCCTCTACTACAAGGTGAAGGCCTCAGACGGCGCCTTCTTGGTCCTCTGGACCACGATGCCGTTCACGGTCATAACCGACGAGCTCGTCGGCGTCAAGCCAGACTCGAAGTACGAGTACCTGCCTGTGGGAGACGAAACGTGGATAATCTGCTCGGAGAGGAAGGAGGCTCTCGCCAAAGAGCTCGGAGTGGAATTCGGGCCGGCGCTGCGGACGGTCGAAGGCAGGAGCCTCGAGGGGCTGCCGTACGAGCATCCTCTGCTGGACCAGGTCCCCGGCCTGAAGTCCGCCAAGGAGACTAGCGCGATACACAGGGTTGTCGCGGAGGACTACGTTGACGTGACGACAGGGACGGGCCTCGTCCACATATCTCCCGCGAACGGGGAGGAGGACTTCGCCGTCGCGCAGAGGCGGGGCCTCCCTGTGTTCGCCCCGTTCGACGACCAGGTCAGGTTCACGGAGGACGCCGGAAGGTACTCGGGGGTCTTCGCAAGGGACGCCGACCAGGCTGTGGTGCAGGCCCTCGAGGAGACGGGAAGCCTCGTCGCTTCGGGGAGGATAGTCCATGACTATCCCGTCTGCTGGCGCTCGGACGACAGGCTCGTCTGGCTCGCGAGACGCGAGTACTTCTACTGGGTCGACAGGATGAGGAAGGATCTCCTCAGGGCCGCCGAGAAGGTCGAGTACTTCTTCGACGGGCCTCGCAACAGGTTCCTCTCCTCAGTGGCCGAGTCGCCCCCCTGGTGCATCACGAGGGAGAGGGTCTGGGGAACTCCTCTTCCGATCTGGGCCTGCAAGTCTTGCGGCGAGAAGGTCGGGGCGTTCTCCAGGAGGAGGATAGCGGAGCTCGCGGTCTCGCTGCCCGACGGACAAGGCTTCGAGCTGCACAGGCCCTGGCTCGACAGGATCGTCCTCAGGTGCCCGAAGTGCGGCGGGGAGGCCACCAGGGAGCCCTTCGTCCTCGACACCTGGCACAACAGCGGGTCTTCCCCATACGCTTCGTTCACCGACCCCGAGTACAGGAGCCTCGTCCCCGTCCCATTCCTCACTGAAGGGATCGACCAGACCAGGGGATGGGCGTACACGCTGCTCGTGCTGAACGTGCTGCTCACCGGCAGGCCCGTGGCCCCGTACAAGTCCTTCCTCTTCCAAGGGCACGTCCTCGACGAGAAGGGCATGAAGATGAGCAAGTCCCTCGGGAACGTCATGTGGGGCCTCGACCTCCTGAGGGAGAACTCGGCCGACGTGGCAAGGCTCTACGTGCTGTCAAAGGCGTCCCCGGAGGACTCTGTCAGCCTCGACGTGAAGGAGATGGCAGGGAGGCCGTATCAGGTCCTCAGCACCCTCTACCACCTGCACGTCTATCTCGTGCAGAACGGCAAGGTGGACGGCTACGACCCCGACGTCCACGACCTGGGCTGGGCGACGCGGCGGGGGCTCCTCAGCAAGGTCGACCGGTGGCTGCTGTCGAAGCTATCTGGGACCGAGAAGGCCGTGGGCGAGTCCTACAGGAGCGGGAGGTACAACGAGGCTGCGAAGGCGCTCGGAGACCTCGTCATAACGGTCGCTAGCCAGGGCTACGTGAGGATGGTCCGCGGCGAATTGTGGAAGGACGATCCCGAGGGGGCGAAGAGGAGGCTGGCCATCTTCGCCATCCTGGGCCACCTTCTCAGGACGATCGACGGTCTCTTGCATCCCATAGCGCCGTTCGCCACGGAGTACCTGTTCCAGGAGGTATTCGCGCACGGCGCGTGGAAGTCGCCCCTCCTGACCGAGGGGACCTCTTTCGAGGGGGCCGCTAGGGCGAGCCCCGCCGCCGAGGCGACCGTGGACTTCTCTCTGATCGTGGAAGAGGCCTGCAACTCCGCGCGGACCAAGGCGAGACTGAAGCGGAGGTGGCCTCTCAGGTCTCTGACGGTCCTCGTGCCTCCCAAGTACGCCAGGGCCTCGCCCGGCGCGAAGAACACGGTCGCCTCGCTCTGCAACGTGAAGGGGGTCGTCGTGGTTCGCTCGGCCTCGAGGTTCCCAGCGAAGTTGGCGCTGCGTCCCAACCAGGCGAAGATAGGCGCGATCTTCAGGGAGAGGTCGAGGGAGGTCCTGTCGTCGGCGAAGGTCTTGGAAGGGGACAGGGCCTTCAAGGCGCAAGCGTCGGGCAGGAGCGTCAAGGTGGCTTCAGCCTCAGGCACCTTCGACGTCCCCGTCTCGTCGTTCGCCATGGAGGTGGTCCCTGAGGAAGGGTTTGAGTTCGGCGAGAAGGACGGGGTGTTCGTCGCGCTTAGCAAGACCAGGGACAGGGAGCTGATGGCGGAGGGCCTCGTGAGAGACCTCGCCCGAAGGCTTCAGGCTCTCCGGAAGGAGAGAGGGTACGTCCCGACCGCGATGCTCGACTCGGCCTGGGTCTGTGGGCTCGACGAAGAGGACCTGGCGCTGGCAGGTCCGCTCTCGCGCGAGCTCGCCTTCCTCGTCAGGGCGAGAGCCGTGAATTTTGCGCGCGAGAAGACGGACGCGCGCCGCTGGGCCGAGGAGGACCTGGACGGGAAGCCTCTGTTCCTCGATGTGCAGTGAGGCTGCGGCCTTCGACCGGCCCTATCTCCCGTCTTTAGGTGCGTTCACGCCCTTGACGCGGATGTTCCCGACCAGTATGTTCCCGACGTAGTTCGACCCGAAGGCGACCGCGATCGCCACCAGGTCGGCTTCCAGATAGTGGCTCACGCCCCAGAAGTACTGGACAAGGATGAACAGGACGCCGAGGTTGACCCCTACGCCGACCGCACCCACGACCGCGAACTTCAGGCCCTTCTCCACGAAGTCGCGGAGGTCAAGCTTCACACGACCGCCCCTGCGAGGGTGGACTTAAGGTTCAATCCTAGCCCGGCATCGCGAACTCGGAGATCGAGCTCTGATAGGGCGAGAGCGGCCTGGCGTCGAACCCCATCCTGCGGAGGTCAGAGGCGAACTCCTTGTCGAAGCCGTGCGTCGTGAAGATGGTCTCAGGCGAGACCGACTGGACAAGCTTGACCAGCTCGGGATAGTCGCAGTGGTCGCTCAAGGGGAAGGAGTAGTCAGCCCCCACCGACGCGCTGTACCCGGGCCTCATCGCCCAGCCGCTGAAGGCCACGAGGACCGCTCCGTACCTCTTCCTTAGGTGCGCCATCAGCCTGCCTCTCCCGTTGGACATCGGGGCGACCATCACCCACGGCCCCTTGGGGAGAGAGTCGGAGTCCTTGTCCGGGTCGAACAGGTTCGCCTGCTTCAAGCCTATGCCGTGCACGAGGTGGACCTTGTTCATCTCGGCTACCTTCTGGTGGTAGAACAAGGGCTCCCAGCTCGGGAACAGGTACGCGAGGAGCTGCGCCTTGCCGAGCGGATATCCCATCAGGACCACGGGGCGGCCGCGGTCGTAGGAGCCTGAGATGAGGCTGTTGACTTCGCGGACCAGCTTGGCAGTCTGGGGGAACTCGTACTCAGGGCTTCCGTAGGTCGTCTCTGTGACCATGATCCTCGCCTGCCTTGTCCTGCACTTGCCGAGGAACGCGCGCGGCCTCCCCGAGGCGTCGCCCGTGTAGAAGACCTCGTCGTCTATCCGTATCGCCCTTGAGCCCAAGATGTGACCCGAGTCGAGAAGCTCTATCCCCTCGGCTTCCTCGACCGTCTCTCCCAGGTCGAACCCGCGGGCCTTGGCGAGGTCCCTCGTCTCCACTGACGCGATCACCTTCTCTCCCTTGGACGCCACGTGCACGTGGTCTACGTGAGCGTGCGACACGAAGGCGAGCCCTGACCTCACGGGGCTCTTGGGGTCAAGGACGATCTTCCTCCCTCCCGTCTCGACGTGTATGCCGGCGCCTGACGTGACCGCGGTCCTACCCAAGCGGGCGCCTCGACGGCCTGCCCAGCTATTAAGCAGCGACCCTGAACGCCTTCCACTCTCCTGGCCCCAGGTTGGCGTCGAAGGTCATCACGGGCAAGACCCTGAGCGTCCCTACCTTCTCCCAGCTGCCGGCTGACGGGTCCAGGGCCTCCAGCGGGGTCGAGAGCCTTTTGGAGAGCTCATGCGCCCTTGGCGCGAAGGACATCTTCGCCAGCGCCGCCGAGCCGGAGCTGTTCCCGAGACAGATCACCTGGCCCGGTCCGCTGAAGGAAACTGCGAAGACCCCTCTCGCCGGCGCTTCGAGGGGTTCGGCGCTCGCAAATCTGGTCGCCCCCCTTCCCTGGACGCGCCCAGCGGAGAAGAAGGTGTGCGCTCTTCCTGCTGCCCTTCCGACGAAGAACGTCACGGGCTCCCCGAGCCAGATGTCCGAGGCGATGATCCACCCCAGGCTCGAAGCGCCGGGGGGCGAGAGCGACGCCCCTGACGCGCTCAGGAGGACGCCTCCTTCGCCGAAGATGAGGCCCTCGACCAGCCTGGCGGCCGCGACCCTGTCAGAGTCTTCCCCGTGGACCTCGCCGCCTTCGAAGTCTGCCCAGAGCGGGAACTCGCCTACCGACCCTCTCATCCTCGCGGAGTCCTCAGTCACGAGCTTCGCTACCTTCTGCAAGGTCAGGCTCCCTATCCCCGCGAGTCCGGCCCGATAGCAGACGAGCACGTATGCCAGCGCGGCCCTGGTCCAGTACCCGCCCAGCTGGCCGCTCCCGTAGGTCCTGTTGAAGTAGACCTGGTTTGTGGTCGGCACGCACCTCGGCCCATAGGGTGTCTCGAAGTCCGGCTCCATCAGCCTGTGGACCGCAGCCTGCTCCGACGCCTGGTTGAACGGGTGTCTGTACGCCGCGACAGCCATGTCGATCGTCTCTTCAGCGCGCAGCCTGCCCCCCGAGTCGAGGCAGAGAGAAAGGAAACCCCGCTCGTCCGTCAGCCGCTTCCTGACGGTCTCGCAGAGAAGTTCTGACCTCTCCTTGAACCTCGCGGCGTCCTCTTGCCTGGCGACCTGGACCGCCGCCTGCGCCGCTGCCGCCAGGGACCCTGCCACGGCAAGGAGAACCTCAGGTATCTCTCCCGTCGGATAGCCTCTCCCCAGACGCCTCCGCCACCCCTGCGGGACAGACATGTCGCACCTCACGGTGAACTCATTGGACGCCGACATGAGATACACGGCCATCTTCCTGATGGTCGGATACTGAGAGCGGGAGAGCCTCTTGTCCTGCGCCAGCACCAGGTGCCTCGAGAAGCCCTGCAGCGCGAGGGCCGTTTCAAGGACGCCGGGCTCGAGCTGCGCCGCGGAGTGCGGGATGGCGCCGTCCTTCCGGACCGAGGCCTTCGCCCGATCGAACGACTGAGGCAGGCGGGAGTGGTCCAGCAACGAGTTCGCAGTCAGGCACTCGAACTGGTCCAGCACGTCTGAGGCGTGCCCCGAGCTCTCGAGCTCCGACGCCGCCCACGCTGCTGCGTCTGCCAGCTGCTGGCTCGAGCAGGCGATAAAAGGAAGCGGGCCGTTCGCACGCTTCTCGCCCTTCTGGACCTCCCTGAAGTCTCCGAGCGCGTCCTCGAGCTTCGTCGGATTGTAGATGCTTACGGAAGTGAGCTCCCTCGTCTCGCCAGGCGCCAGGTCGAGGTCGTGCAGCGAGAGGACGATCACCTGGCCCGACATCCCGGCGGTCGCTTCAGGCAGCTCACCGGAAGCCACGAGTTCCTGCGCCTTCGGTCGGCTCGTCGTCATGTAGAACCTCGAGGGCTGTGCCACTGTCCCTATGACACGGGCGGAAGGCGGGTCAGAGACCTCGTCCATGGCCACGTGGCTGTCCCTGTTGAACGCGTTGAGCCCGATGGAGCCCCACCGCCCGGATGATTCGAACTGTGCTGCGGTCGGGTCGAACATGCCGATTACCCGCAACCTGAGCTGCGACTGGCCTGCGTTCCTGAGTCTGACGGCGCGGGCGTATCCTATCGTGGACCCCGGGAGGAACCGGACCGACTGGACCGCCTCGAGGCAGTCGAAGAGCCGCGCTGAGAACTGCAGGAGCCGGGGGCTCGCCTTCACGCTCCAGTCCGTCTTCTGGGCCTGCACCAGGACGCCGGCCTGCATCTTGTAGAACCACTGGCGCTCGAACCCGAACAGGGCCCTGCCCTCTGAGTATGACTCGAAGGACCTGACCGAGCCCTCCGGGTCTGCTATGATTCGGGCTTCACGCGACCAGAGGCTCAGAGGCCTCTTCAGCGTCGACGACCTCAGGCCCTGCTGCTTGGGCGGAAGCGACTCCATTGTGGCCCCCATTCTTGCCTTTCAGGAGGCCTTGACGGATAATATGCAGCGGCTACACCGAATTTGAGCTAGTGGAGACCTTCTCTTAACCACGGGGCCTTCTCTTCCACACCGTGCCTTCGGGCGTGTCCTCGACCACGATGCCGCGGGCCAGGAGTTCGTCCCGAAGCCTGTCCGACTCCTGGAAGTCGCGCCTGTTCCGCGCAGCCTCGCGAAGCTCCAGGAGCTTGGCGACCCCCGGGTCGAGCTCTTCGGGCCCGAGGTCGAGCACCCCGAGCACCGCGTTGACCTTCGCCAGGGCTTCGAGGGCCTCCCCCGCGGCGCTGCCGCCGACCTCCTCTCCGTCGAGTCCCGAGTTGGCCTTCTTCGCGAAGGAGAAGAGCGCGGCTAGCGCCCGCGGGGTGTTCAGGTCGTCGTCCATCGACTCCTCGAACTCCTTGAGCAGCGCCTCCCCGAGACCAGAGGGACCCTTCCGTTCTCCCTTCGCGGCCCTCAGCCGCGAGACGAGGTCCTGGAGCCTCGCCCTTTGGGACCGTGACTGCCCGAGCGCCCTGTCGTTCAGGTCGACCTGGTCGCGGTACCGGGCAGAGATCAGAAGCAGCCTGATCGTCAAAGGGTCCCAGCCCCTCTTCACCAGGTCGCCAAGATAGACGACGTTGCCGACCGACTTGTGCATCGCCTCGCCGTCTATGGTAAGGAACTCTGAGTGGAGCCAATAGTTCACGAACCTTCTTCCCGTCGCCGCCTCTGACTGCGCGATCTCGTTTTCATGGTGGGGGAACTTGTTGTCCAGCCCGCCCGTGTGGATGTCGAACGACTCTCCCAGATACTTCATCGACATGGCGGAGCACTCTATGTGCCATCCTGGCCTTCCTTTCCCAAGCTCGGTCTCCCAGTACACTTCTCCGTCCTCGGGGTCCCAGGCCTTCCAGAGCGCAAAGTCTGCCGCCTCCAGCTTCTCTTCGTAGTGGTCGCTCGAGACTCTTCCCGCCGGTCTGAGAGAGTCGAGCTTCACCCCCGAAAGGGAGCCGTAAGGCTTGAACTTCGACACGTCGAAGTACACCGACCCGTCCGGGGCGTCGTAGGCGTAGCCTTTCTCCTTGAGCGAGCGTATCAGCCTCAGCATCTCCTTTAGGTGCTCGGTCGCCCTGGGATAGACCTCCGCGGGCTCCACGCCCAGAGTCGTGAGGTCTTGCTTGAACGCAGCCTCATAGAACGCCGTCAGTTCCTTAAGCGGCTTCCCCGTCTCCCTGATCCCGCGGATGATCTTGTCTTCGACATCGGTGATGTTCATCACCTGCGTGACCTTGAACCCCTTGAACTTCAGGTACTTCCTGAGGACGTCCTCGAAGACGAACGTCCTGAAGTTGCCTATCGTGGCATAGTTCCAGACAGTGGGGCCGCACGTGTACATCCTCACCTCGCCCTCCTTGAGGGGCTTGAACTCCTCTAGCTTCCTTCCGAGGCTGTTGTAGAACTTCAGCATCGACTGCGGGCTCGCCCGGACTCCAAAATAAAAAGGAGCGGGAGAGTAGAATCTACTTCAGCTTACCAATTCTGAAGATGGCCTTGCCGCACGAGGCGCATGTGCCTTTGATCGCGGGCCTGCCGTTCTTCAGTTTGATTTGCTTGGGATTCTTGATCTCCCGGTTCTTTTTCTTTTCG
>JASHVT010000107.1 GCA_030039515.1 Nitrososphaerales archaeon | reverse complement strand
AGGTCAGGGTCAGCGCCGCGAGCCTCAAGAGGATGGACAGGTTCAGGACGATGCTCGAGCAGAGGTTGGCCAGGGGTGAGATAGTGTATGGCGTAAACACCGGCTTCGGCTCCTTGTCGAGCAAGGCGGTCAGGCTCAGCAACCTAAGGGAGCTGCAGCTCAACCTGGTCCGGAGCCACGCCAACGGCGTCGGCGACCCTATGCCTCCGGAGGTCGTCAGGGCGGCCATGCTGATCCGCCTGAACGGCCTGCTGAAGGGGAACAGCGCGGCGAGGAACGAAGTCGCGCTGACGCTGCTGGAGATGCTCAACAAGGGAGTCCTCCCGTTCGTGCCTGAGTTCGGCTCTCTGGGGGCGAGCGGAGACCTCGTGCCCTCCGCGCATATGGCGCTGACGATGGTCGGGGAAGGCAGCGCCTACTACAAGGAGAAGCTCATGGAGTCCAGGCGCGCCCTCTCGCTCTCCAAGGTCAAGCCCCTGACCCTGCAGGCGAAGGAGGGACTCGCGCTGATCAACGGGACGTGCTTTACGACCGGCCTCGCGTGCGTGGCGGTAAGGCGGGGAAGGGCCCTCCTGGAAGCGGCCAACTCCTCAGTGGCGGTTGCGTGCGAGGCCCTGGGTGCGTGCTCGCAGTGGTTCGACGAGAGGCTGATCAGGATGAAGGCCGACGAAGGTCAGGAGTACGTGGCCATGCGCCTTGGCGCCTTCCTCAAGGATAGCCAGAGGCTCAGGGCCGAGCCTGTCCCGCAGGACCCGTATTCGCTCCGATGCGTCCCGCAGGTCCACGGGTCTCTGAAGCTCGCTCTAGACTTCTCTGAGAGGATTGTCGTAGGAGAGATGAACTCTGTGTCGGACAATCCCGTCCTGACAGACGACGGGACGGCCCTCCATGGAGGGAACTTCCACGCGCAACCGGTCGCCATGGCGCTGGACCTCATCGCGATAGCCCTGTCTTACATCGGGGTGATCTCCCTCTCGAGGACCAACCTGCTCCTCTCCAACACGCCGACCGAGACCAAATACATGGCGGGGAAGCCCGGGCTCGAGTCAGGCCTCATGATCCTGCAGTATACCGCTACGGCCCTCACCGCTGACAACGCCAAACAGATCTATCCGCAGTCCGCCTATCCCGCAAACGTCTCCGGTGGAACCGAAGACCACGCGAGCCACGGCGTCAACGCGGGAATGAAGGCGCTGGCGGTGGCGAGGAACGTCTCCAGGATCCTTGCGATTGAGCTCATCTGCGCCTCGAACGTCCTGGGCCAAGAGGAGATCGGGATATCCGAGCACACGAAGGAGGTCTGCAGGGTCGTCAGGGAGACCTCGCCCCTCCTCAAGGGCGACAGATCGCAGTCAGAAGAGATAGAGCGGCTGTCGAAGGTGGTCCAGTCAGGCGGCGTCCCTTAGGCCCTCCGCGTCGAACACCCTCCTTCCTCTCCTGAAGACCATCCTGACGTAGTCTCCGCCGACTCGGTACGGCAGGAACCTGTATCCAGGGAGGGCGCTGACCACGAAGTCTGCTTGCGACCCAGCACGTATCGCGCCTATGTCGTCTCTTCCAACCGCCTGTGCAGCGTTCCTGGTGAATCCTAGCAGCGCTTCAGCCGGGCTCATCTTCATCCCCGTGCAGGCGAGCCACATCACAAGCTGCGGGGACTCGACCCAGGAGTTTGGGCTGAGGTCGGTGCCCAGCGCGACGCGGCATCCAGCTTCCATGATTGACCTGGCGTCGGCGAACTTGATCCCGGAGAACAGCGACGTAGCCGGCAGGAGCACCGCAGTGACGCCCTTCCTAGACATGGCCCGTATCCCTTCTTCAGAGCTGCGTCCGAGATGGTCGGCAGAGACGCATCCTGACGACGCCGCCAGGGACGCCCCACCCGACTCCTCGAACTCGTCCGCATGTATCTTGAGCCCGAGCCCCAGTTCCGCGGAGGCCCTCAGGTACCTCGAACACTCGTCGCGGGTAAAGACGTCCTCTTCGCAGAAGCAGTCTGAGAACCTCGGTCTCGCCTTGGCTCTTGCGACCTCTGGCAGCATCGACTTCACTACGTGGTCCGCGTAGCTCCTCGCGTCGTCGAACTCCGGAGGCTTCGCGTGCAGCCCGAGAAACGTCGGGACGACCTCCATGTCGACAACCCTCGACAGCTCCGCGATCGACCTCAGCATCTTGAGCTCCTGCTCCAGACTCTGCCCGTAGCCCGTCTTGACCTCCACCGTGGTGACCCCTCCTCTTAGAAGCTGGACGGCCCGGTCAGCCGACTCCCTCACGATTCTTGACACCGATGCGTCGCGCGTCGCGCCGACAGTCCTGCTTATGCCGCCTCCAGACCTCAGAATGTCCAAGTAACTCTCTCCTCCGATCTTCCTCTCTAGCTCGTCCTCCCTGCTCCCAGCGAACGCCAGGTGGGTGTGCGGGTCGACCAGGCCTGGGAAGACCAACCCGCCCTCCGCATCCACCGTCCTGGCCGGCTTCCCGAAGCTCTTCCTCCCGAGTTCCTTTGTCGTCCCGACCCATGCCACTCGCCCCTCCTCGACGACGAAGGCGCCGTCAGGGACCACGCCCAGGACGTCCTCTCCCCTTCCCGCCGTGCAAGTCACCAGCTCTCCCGCGTTTACGAGGGCGAGCGAAAGGCGACTCAAGCCTGAGAGGTCGGGCGGCCGTCCGGTGATAAGGATTGCAGGCGGTGGCTACTCCGGCGCCTTCAATTCTTAAATCGCCGCTCGTCCTGCTTCGCCTGTGCAGAAGCACGAGGTCAGGGCGCCGAGGGGGACGGCGATCTCCTGCAAGAGCTGGCACCAGGAGGCTGCGCTCCGCATGCTCATGAACAACCTCGACCCGGAGGTTGCGAGAGACCCCGAGCATCTCATAGTCTACGGGGGCACGGGGCGGGCAGCGAGGAGCTGGGCGGCGTACGAGGTCATAGTGAAGTCGCTCCGCAACCTAGAGAACGACGAGACGCTCCTGATTCAGTCGGGCAAGCCTGTAGGGATATTCAAGACGAGCGAGGCGGCACCCCGGGTACTGATCTCGAACGCGATGCTCGTGCCCAAGTGGGCCGACTGGTCTTACTTCAGAGAGCTCGAAGAGAGGGGCCTGACCATGTACGGCCAGATGACCGCCGGAAGCTGGATGTTCATCGGGACCCAAGGGGTCTTGCAGGGGACCTACGAGACGCTCGCCGCCTTGGCGTCGAAGCACTTCAACGGCTCCCTGAAAGGCAAGATCGTGCTGACCGCGGGGCTCGGAGAGATGGGCGGGGCGCAGCCTCTCGCCGTGACAATGAACGACGGGGTCGCCCTTGTCGTCGAGGTCGACCGGAGGGCGATAGACAGGCGCATGGGGAAGAAGTACTGCGACGTGGCGGTGGAGACCACCAGGGAGGCGGTGGAGCTGGTCAACGGTGCGGCGAGGGAGGGGAAGCCCTTGTCGGTCGCGCTCCTCGGCAACGCGGCAGACGTCATCCCGGACCTGCTGGGAGCGCGTTTCAGACCGGACGTAGTGACGGACCAGACTGCCGCGCACGACCCTCTGGTGGGCTACATACCGAATGGCCTGACCGTTCAAGAGGCGGCAGACCTCAGGGCCTCGGACCAAGCCGAGTACCTCAGCAGGTCGACCGCCTCCATCGCGAAGCACGTCAGGGCGCTGCTCGGCTTCCAAAAGGCGGGGGCGGTGGCCTTCGAGTACGGCAACAACATTAGGAAGGTCGCGTCAGACGCGGGAGTCAAGGACGCTTTCATGATCCCGGGGTTCGTCCCGGAGTACATCCGACCGCTCTTCTGCGAGGGTCGGGGCCCGTTCAGATGGGCCGCGCTGTCAGGGGACCCCGAGGACATATACGCCACCGACGAAGCGGTGATCCGGAACTTCTCCGAAAACAGGTCGCTCGTCAGATGGATCACGAAGGCCCGCGACAAGGTCGAGTTCCAGGGACTCCCAGCGCGCGTCTGCTGGCTGGGGTACGGCGAGCGTGCGAAGTTCGGGAAGATAATCAACGGGATGGTCCGCGAGGGGACCATCTCTGCTCCGATAATCATAGGACGTGACCACCTCGACTCGGGCTCCGTGGCCTCTCCGTTCAGAGAGACCGAGGGGATGAAGGACGGGTCAGACGCGATAGCAGACTGGCCAATACTCAACGCCCTCCTGAACGCTGTCTCGGGTGCGTCCTGGGTGTCGGTGCATCATGGTGGCGGAGTGGGGATCGGATACTCCATCCACGCTGGTCTCGCTGTGTTGGCGGACGGGTCCGCCGAGGCAGACAGACGGCTGGAGGCCGCCCTGACGAACGACCCAGGACTGGGAGTCGCCAGGCACGCAGACGCCGGGTACGAGGAAGCGATCGGGGTCGCGAGGGCGAAGGGCGTCAGGATCCCAATGTTGGGCGACTAGCGCCGCGTCGTCTCTCCGTCATGAGCGCAAAGTATCCGATGTAGACTGCGGAAAGGACAACGATTACCGCTGAAAGCACGTCAGCCAGGGTGGCCGACGACTCGTAGGCGCCCGCGCTTGTGAGGAGCGTTCCAGCCACATAGCCCGCGTAGACCAGCACGAGAGACCAGGCAAAGCAGCCGGCAGCGGTCATCAAGACGAAGGACTTCATGCCCATCCTGAAGAGCCCCGCGGGGACGGATATCAAACTCCGCAGTCCAGGGACGAACCTCGCAGCGAACACGGTCCACTCTCCCGAGCGGTCGAACCAGCGTTCCGCCCTGTCCAGGGCATCGCCCTTCAACCCTGACACTCGGAGGAGTTTGGCGACGAAGGGCCGCCCGAGCCACAAGGCGATAGCGTAGTCGACGAGCGCGCCCGCGACTCCAGCGACCGTGCTCACGCCCACCGCGACCCAGAAGTTCATCGCGTGTATGTAGACCAGATATCCGGCCAGCGGGAGGACGAGCTCGCTCGGTATGGGCAGAGACGCGCTTTCGAGGGCCATCAGCCCGAACAGCCCGAGATAGCCGGCGCTTTTCATCAGCGAGATTATGCTAGAGCTGGAGACCACAGAGGTGGAGAGCGAGGAGATCCACGCCACGTACGGAAGCTGAAGTATCTTCGTGAGCTCTAGGACCCCGAAGACGAACGTTGCTATGGTGAACGCAAGGAGGTACTTGCTTGCGGGAATCAGTGTGTCGCGGTGGGCCGGAGGCTCGACCAAACAGGCGGCCGCGTCGCACTGTCCTTTTAGAGGTTGATGTTCTAACCCTTCTTCGAAAGCTCTGAGACCAGCTCTTTGGCCCTGTCGAACCTTATCTTCTTCTCTTGGATCATCCTCGCCGCGACGAGGTCGATGAGCTCGCCCGTCGCTCCGGCTGAGACTGCTACGTTTCTGCTGTGAAGCTTCATGTGACCGCTCTGGATGCCCTCGCTCGCGAGCGCCCGCAGGGCCGCGAAGTTCTGCGCGAGTCCTACGGCTCCCATGACCTCGGCCAGCTCGGTCGCGGTCTTGACCCCAAGCACCTTGATGGCTGCCCTGGCGGTCGGGTGGGTCCTGGCCGCGCCTCCCACGAGGCCGACGGCCATCGGCATCTCCAGCTTCCCCAGGAGGTCGCCGTCGGGAGTCTTCTCCCACGTGGTGAGCGGCTTGTACTTCCCGCTCCTCGAGGCGTAGCTGTGCGCGCCCGCTTCAAGCGCCCTTATGTCCTGGCCGCATGCTATCGCAACGGCGACTACGCCGTTCATGATCCCTTTGTTGTGCGTCGCGCACCTGTATGGATCCGCGTCGGCGAAGGCGTAGGCGTACACGATGCCATCGACGACCTCCTCGCCCCCAATCGCCTCCTTGTCGAAGGTGGCTGTCGCCCTGACGAGCCTCCGGTCTGCCAGGTTAGAGATGATCTTGAGGTACGTCTTCCCACCGCTGATCTCTTCAACCAACGGCGCCACGGCCTCCGCCATGGTGTTGACTGCGTTGGCTCCCATGGCGTCTCCTGTGTTCACGATGAGTTCCGCGACGACCATCGGGCCTTTCAGCGTGGAGAGGACCTTGACATTCAGGTCCTTCGCTCCGCCCCCTAACGAGACGAGCATCGGGTCCTGGTCGTTCGCCCTCTTGAGAAGAGAGTCCTTGCTCTCGAGAATCTTCGACTTGGCCGACTCCGGCTTCGGCACGTTCACGACCTGTATCTGCCCGATCATCACCGGCCCCGTGTTCGTCACCACGAACCCTCCCTTCACCCTCGCCATCTTCGCGGCGTTGCTCGCCGCGGCGACGACCGACGGCTCCTCCAGGGCCATGGGTATCAGATAGTCCTTCCCGTTGATCTTGAAGTTCGTCGCGATGCCCATTGGGATGGTGATGCCGCCTACGACGTTCTCAATCATCCTGTCTGCGACGTCCCTTGGGAGGCCGCCTGTGTCCGCCATGACGTTCGCTTCTTCCTCCGAGAGACCCGCGCTCTCCTTCAGTAGCCTCATCCTCTCCTGCATCGACAGCTTGTAGAATCCAGGCACCTCCGACGTCTCCACCACGGCAGTGTCGGGTGGGGCACTGGGACGATTTAAGGGAACGACCGGGCGAACCATTATCCGAGAGCCGGCTCGTGCTCTGGAAGCTCGTCGCGGAGCGGCTTAAGCATAAATCGTAGGCGCCGGCGCCTTGCCTTAGCGGGCCGGTCGTCTAGCATGGTTAGGACGTCAGGCTTAGTCCCGTCAGGCTCTGACACACCGATAGCAGGAGACGGCGAAGGTCGGGAGTTCAACTCTCCCCCGGCCCACTTCTTTCGGCCATGGTGCGAGCGACCTCCTGGTCGCCTAGGCTTCCTTGCAGGCCCAGGACTTTAAAGCGATGAATTCATGACGGCGGCTAGTACGAATTGAAGAGTGTAATCGACTGGCTCACCGAGGCTGACCAGCCGGCCGTCCGATATCTTGCTATGCGTGACCTGCAGGACGTCAGCAGGGGCGACCTTCGCGAAGCGTTCGAGGCGATCCCGTCCCGAGGGTGGGTCGAGGAGATACTCCGGCGACGCAAGCCAGGAGGGTACTGGGAGGGCCGCGACGATCTGTACAGGCCGAAGTACCTCTCAACGAACTGGATGGTCCTCATGCTCTCCGACCTCGGCGTGACCAAGGAAGTCCCTTGGGTTGCGAAGTCAGCGGAGCTGTGGAGAGACACCTATGCGAGGAGGGACGGAGGATTCGACTCCCCAGGGTCCAGGAAGAGCGAGCTTTGCCTCGTAGGCAACACCGCGAGGGCGCTGGTGAAGCTCGGCTACGAGGATGACCCAAAGGTCAGGCGCGCCTTCGGCTGGCTCGTGAGGAACCAGAAGCCGAACGGCGGCTGGCACTGCTGGGGGAGGAACGGCGTCATTGACGGCTGGGAAGGGATGAGCGCTTTTGCGGTCTACCCCCGTCAGATGTGGGCGAGAGGCATGAAGGAGGCGGTCGACCGCGGGCTCGAGTTCTACCTAGAACGTCGCCTGCTCCATCAGGGTGCCGAGTACGACCCGTGGTACCGACTGCACTTCCCCTACCATTACTACTACGACCTGCTCGTCGGCTTGGAGTTCGTGACGGCCCTGGGGCGAGGCGATGACCCCAGAGCGGCCGAAGCGGTCAAAGCCCTCAGGGGGAAGAGGCTGAAGGATGGACGCTGGCAGATGGAGGCGGTCCACCCCGACTATCTCAATGCCGGCAAGCTACCTAGCTGGTGGCAAAAGTACAAGGACAGGCTGACGCCCTCCTCCCTGGAGGCGCCGGGAGCGCCGAGCAAGATGATCACCTTCCGGGCGCTTCGAGTCCTGAAGCGTCTCGGCGAGAAGATGCCTTCGTAACCCCGCCCGACACAGCTGGCCGGACGCGGAGCGGCGACCCACAGACAACTACAAATTGGCACGAGCCTGAGGTGCTACGATAACGGTGTCAGTTGTCGCCTTCGAGGGAAGGTGCTTCGATGGAAAGAGCCTGCATCGAAGCGCGGTGCTCAAGATAGACACAGGCACCGGCATGATTCTCGGGTTCGGCGAGAGGGGGTCTGTAGACCTGCCCAGGGGCGTCAAGGTCCGAGTCCTGGAGGGCGCCACGATACTTCCTGGATTGATCGACGCCCATGTCCACTTCTACTCTTCGAAAGGGAAGGGAGTGAACGAGTGGGCGATGGTCCCCGAGACCTTGGCGGCCCTGCGCGGCGCTGGCGACCTGAGGAGACTGCTGCACGCGGGGTTCACGGCAGTCAGGGAACTCGGAACCAAAGGGGGCGTGCATCTCGCCCAGGCCGTGGCGGAAGGGGCGATCGATGGACCCGAGGTCGTCTCATGTTCTAGGGCGCTCGCGCAGACGGGAGGCGACGACGATCCCCCGGCCTTCCCGCTGGAATTGGCGCAGGAGCTCGCGTCCTACACCTACTTCTGCGACGGACCGTGGGAGTGCAGGAAGGCCGTCAGGAAGGTCGCAAGGGATGGCGGGAGGGTGGTGAAGCTCTACGCTTCGGGCGCGTTCTCGCGCGGCGGGCGGGTGAAGCCCAACTTCACCGCGGAGGAGGTCCGTGCGATAGTCGACGAGTCGCACATGGCGGGACTGAAGGTCGCCGCCCACGCCTACGGGAGCGGGCCCCTGGCGACGGTCACGGAGTGCGGAGTCGACTCGATTGAGCACGGGCTCGGGCTTACCGCCGCCATCGCAAAGGACATCGCCAGGAAGGGGATATTCTACGTGCCGACGATGGTGACGTATGCGAACCCTGCGTACAGGAACAGGGAGAACGAGATGGTGAAGCGGCACCTCTCCGAGGACCTTTCGATAGCGAGAGAGTGCGGGGTGAAGGTCGTCATGGGATCTGACATCGTAGGAGATGCAGGGAGGCCCCACGGCCGTAACTACGAGGAGATAGTGGCAGAGGCCAGGTTCCTGGGGAACAGGGAGGCGCTGACAGCCGCAACCTCAAGAGCGGCAGACTGCTTAGGTCTGGAGAACGCGGGCCTCCTGAGAGAAGGGTTCAGGGCGGACGCCGTGGTCGTGAGGGGGGACCCTCTGAGCAGCATCGAGGCGCTCGCTCCCGAGAACGTAGTCCTCGTTCTCAAAGCGGGCAAGGTCTACAGCAGGGAGACCGGCGGCAACGCACCGTAGTGGAAGCATGGTTGGCTCGCCCTTGACATTGTTGTCATCCACTATTGGCATGCTGGAATATCGCAAGAGTCGGCCAAGATGGTCGTCGATGGCCAAGAGACGGGTGAGAATCGGAGGCGCGGGTGCGCCGAGGTACGGGGCCTACGCGATTCGTGCGCTCCCAGTCCAAAGGCAGTGGATGTGCCGAGACGACGGCGACATCATCACCAGCGAATATGAGTACTGCGCCCACATCGCGCGCAACCCTGCACACAGAGTGACCACCCAGAGCTGACCGGCGCCAGTTCCACATCCAAGGCTTATTACGACGCCTGCCCACGTCCGAAGCAAATGAACCGCGGCCTCCTCGTGTTCTCGATCCTCGTCATCTTCACCGGCTTGGTGGTCGGCTACTACCCGATATCGATAATCGGAGTAGCGCTGCTGATCCCTGCTCTCGCGACGACACCGAAGCCGAAGACGCCGAAGCTTCCTACCGGGACCTCGCAGCAGACTTCTACCGTGCTCAGGCGCCAGGTCCCGCCCATCTCCCAAGCGCAGCAGGCGGCCCCAGCCGTGAACCCTGCAATGACTCCGGTTCCCACTGCCTACAGTCCTAGCATGATGCAACCTCTCGGCTCTCAAGGTCAGCCATCCTCTTTCTCGTATAGTTCCTCGCTCTTCCCGACGACGATGTTCCCGAGCATGTCACTCGCCGCCTCGCCCGGGCCCCAGCAGCCCCCGCAGGCTGAGAAGCAGGCCGAACCGCGGCGCTCAGAAACGGAGGAGCTTCTGGAGGTAGGGCTTCTCTTCGCTATAATGAAGCTGGTCTCCAGCTAAGGCACGTACACGTTCATCTCGTGGGCGATCTTCTTCAGTCTCTCCACCCTGTGGGGGAGCGACGGGTGGGTAGAGAAGAGCTCCATCATCGAGCTTCCCTTGAACGGGTTCACTATCCACAGCGAAGAGGTCGCCGGCGAAGGCGCGTTCGACCCGTTCCTCGCGAACTGCCGGGTCTTGGCGCTGGTCGATATCTTCTGGAGGGCGCTTATCAGGCCAGCCGGGTTCCTGGTCAGCCTCGCGCCGTACTCGTCCGCGTTGTATTCGTCGTTCCTTCCAATCCCTAGCCTGACGAACGTGGCTCCGAGAGGGACCAGTATGACTGCCGCCAGAAGCGGAAGCGGCGACCCGCTTCCCTTTCTGCCGCTGCCACCGAAGAACATCGAGAAGAGAGCTATGTTGCCGATGTAGGCGATCGCTCCGGCCATCGTAGCAGCGACGCTCGAGATGAGAACGTCGCGGTGGACCACGTGGCCTATCTCGTGCCCTATGACCGCCTCGAGCTCGCTGGGCGTCAGCGCCTGGAGGATGCTGGAAGTGGCGCACACCACCGCCTTGTCAGGGCCTCTCCCCGTGGCGAAGGCGTTAGGCTGAGGCGAATTGACGATCCCGACCCTTGGCATGGGGATGTTGGCCTTCTGTGCGATGCTCCTCACAACTTTGAAGAGGTTCGGATTGTCGCTCTCTTGGATGAGCTTAGCCCTGCTCATCCTCAGCACAAGCGAGTCGCTAAAGTAGTAAGAGATGAAGTTGAACGCCGCCGCGAGCACCAGACAGAGCCCCATGATGGGTATCGGGTCTCCGAAGAAGTACCATCCCACCACATACCCGATGGCGAGAAGCAGCCCTGTGAGGACGAAGAACAGGACCGCCATCTTCGCATATACCGAAGAAGACATCGTATGCCATAAAGCTCGTCTTTTCGCGTCCGTAAAAGTTTTTTCCCGAATCTCTCCCCAGTCCTGCACCGAAAGAAACAAATCCACCCGTCGCCCTCGCCTCCCAGAGAAAGAATTGGAAGACGATGATGAGAGAGACGACTGGCCGACGAGACGGCGCGAAGGAAACCCCTTCGACCCTTGGGGATTCCCTGACATCGAAGAGATGATGAGGGAGATGGAGAGGTTCGCATCGGAGCAGTTCGGCGACCTCGAGAAGAACGTCCCGAAGAGCCTGATCCGGGAGTCGAAGACTCCCGACGGCTCCACAAAGAAGGAGATAGGCCCCTTCGTCTACGGCTACTCCGTGACAATCGGTCCGGACGGCAAGCCCGTAGTCAGAGAGTTCGGCAACGTGAAGAAGGAGCGCGGCGCGCCGTGGAACGCCGTCCAGGACGCGCGTGAGCCTTTGGTCGACGTGGTCAACTCCGACAAGGAGGTCAGGGTGATAGCAGAGATGCCTGGGGTCAACAAGGAGGACATCGACGTCACCGTAGGGGAGACCTCGCTGACCATATCCGTCGACAGGGAGGACAGACGATACTTCAAGGAACTGCAGCTGCCAGGAGTCGTGGACCCGAAGGGGGCAAAGTCGAAGTACAACAACGGCATCCTCGAGGTGACCATACCTCTGAAGTCGCCCGGATCCGGCGGCGTGAAGCTGCGAGTAGACTAGCTACTGATAGGGCCCGCCCTCGAAGCCTTCCCTGGCTCTCGCGAGCGCGTTGTACGTCGGTTCCTTGTAGTCATGCTTCTGTGCGAGGTTCCTCGCCAGGTCGCCCGCGGTAAGTATCCCAAGCAACGACCCCGAAGAGTCGACCACCACCAGCCGCCTGACCTTGTATTCCGTCATCATGCCAGCCGCCTCTGTGACGCTGGCATCGGGGCCGAGCGTTATCAGCGGAGTGGACATGATGTCACGTACCAGCACCTTCTTCGGGTCCAGGGAGTCCGCGAGCACCTTTGACACCAGGTCGCGTTCGGTCACGATCCCCACAGCCGAGCCTGCCTCCGTCACCACGCAGCAGCTCACTCCCCTCTTCGACATCGCCGCAGCGCAGTCGCTCGCGTTCGTGTTCAGGTCGACCGCCAACACGGCCCTCTGCATGAGGCCCGCGACGCCTCCCTCCTCGACGGCCATGTGTCGAACTTCGCTTGTACCCTAATATATGATTTGGAGGTCCATCAGCCCATTGCCTGACCCCACACTGAGCGCGAGAGGCGTCGTGAAGTCCTATGATGGGAAGAAGGCGGTCGACGGCGTCACCTTCGAAGCCTCCCGGGGCGAGTTGGTGGCGGTGCTTGGGGCTCGTGGCGCGGGAAAGACGACGCTGTTCTCCCTTCTCAAAGGGGACCTGCTTCCCGACTCAGGCCGCATGACTGTGGGAGGGCTCGACCCCTCAGACAAAGGGAACTCCGCTGAACTGAGGCGCAAGGTCGGATGGATGGGCCAGAGCGTCTGCGGTTTCCCAAGGCTAACGGTCCAGGAAAACATCTCGTTCTTTTCGGAGATGGCCGGTTACAGCCCCGACTCCTCA
>JASHVT010000106.1 GCA_030039515.1 Nitrososphaerales archaeon | reverse complement strand
CCTGGTATGGCGAAGCCAAGACCAGCCTGAACCCAGTCGAACTTGCCGCTCTGGTGCATCTCAAATTCGTGACCATCCATCCATTCTCGGACGGGAACGGGAGAGTCAGCAGACTGATGATGAACTGCGTCCTCAGCAGGCACGGTTACCCTTTGCTCAACATCGAATACAGAAGAAGAGCGTCATATTACAAGGCCCTCGAAAGGTCACAGCTGAAGAATGACGAGAGGGCGTTCAAGACCTGGCTCTTCAGGCAGTACAAGCGCGAATACCGCAGATTCCTCGCCGGCTAGGCCGTCTCTAGCCGTGGGGTCCGGTCCTTAGTCGCCCAGTCTCTCGTCTCACTCCATCAGAGCGCTGGCTTGCATGGTTCGGCTACCGATTCGGTGGGACAGAACCATGAAACGGCCACTCACCCCTTTAATAGGAGCCCCCACGGCACAGACCTATCGGGCGGAATAACGGTAGGAAAGGTGATTTCTATTGAGTTTCGGTCAACGAGGAGGAGGATATGGCAATAGGGGAGGGTTCGGAAGAGGCTCCGGGTCCTTCAAGAAGCCGGTTGAGGTCGGGAAGGAGTACAACGTCAGCATCTCCGACACCAGCAGGCGAGGAGAGGGCATTGCCAAGGTCGACGGATTCATCGTCTTTGTCCCTGGCACGAAGGTCGGCCAGAACGTCAGGATAAAGGTGACACAGGTCTCCGAGCGGTTCGCTTCTGGGCAAGTCGTAGAGGGCTCACCAGCGTCCGCGGCACCAGCGTCCGAGTCCAGTAGAAAGTCCACTCAGTAAGTCGCCGGCCCGGGCCGTCGAGTCGTTGTTGGTCGACTCTATGAGTCGACCACATCTCCTTTTGTCACGCAACTATTCTTGACGATTGATTTGATCCGGGAAGGTTATGTTTAGCGTCAGTAAACTGCCACGTTAGGGTCGACCTCGTCTGACCAGGCCCTTATCCCGCCCCGGAGGCTTGCCGCTTTGAAGCCCTTCGAACCGAGGAGCCGCGCGGCCGTGGCGCTCCTGACTCCCAGATGGCAGTAGACGATTATGCGGGCGTCTTTCCTCAACTCCGCTGACCTCTGATCGAGCTCTCCCAAGGGGATGAGCTTCGACCCCTCGATCCGGCAGAAGTCGTACTCAGATGGTTCCCGCACGTCCAGGAGGACAATCTCCTCGCCTGCTCTCATGAGCCGCTCGAGCTCAACCGGCGTTATCTCTTCCACTCGGTCCGCCTTCCTCTTCAGGCCGCAGAACTCTTCGTAATCGATCAGACCCATTATCGTGGGGTTCTTCCCGCAGACCGGGCAGTCAGGGTTCTTCCTCACCCGCAGCTCGCTGAAGGTCATATCCACGCCGTTGAGCAGTACGAGCCTTCCCACAAGAGGCTCTCCCTCGCCCAACGCGAGCATCACGGCCTGTACCGCCTGGAGGCTCCCCATCATGCCTGGGAGGCCCCCGAGGACCCCCGCGACCGCGCAGTCCTGCACCGATTCGGGAGGCGGAGGCTCAGGGAAGAGGCACCTGTAACATGGGCCCCTCCGGGCGTCGAAGACCGAGGCCTGGCCGTCGAACCTGAACACGCTAGCGTAGACGTCGGGTTTGCGAAGGAGGACGCTGGCGTCGTTGATCAGATACCGTGCAGGGAAGTTATCAGTGCAGTCGACGACCACGTCGTAACCCTCCAGCAGTCCCAGCGCGTTCGACGAGTCGAGCTTCATCTCGTACGGGGTGACTGACACGTGAGGGTTCACCAGTCGCAGCCGCTCGCTCGCGACTATCGCCTTCGACCTCCCGACGTCACCCTCGGAATACAGGATCTGCCTGTGAAGGTTGCTCCTCTCTATCCTGTCATGGTCCACTATCCCGATTCTTCCGACCCCCGCCGCGGCGAGATAGACCGAAGCTGGGATCCCGAGCCCTCCGGCTCCTATGACAAGCACGCTGGACGCCTTGAGCCTGCGCTGGCCGTCCAGACCCACTTCCGGGAGTACCAGTTGCCTGCTGTACCTCTCGGCCTCTCCCTTCGTCAGCTCAGGGAGAGCGGACGTGGCTGACAACACACACCGATTTTCTCGGCCGCCTTGATAAAGGAGTCAGGGACCGATGGCTCGAACAGCCGGTGCCAGCGGTCTCGACTTGCGAGTCTGTCCAAGCATCTTCTCCATGAACATCCTTGTGTAGAGCCTCTTTCCTACCTTCAAGTCCTTCTCCGACCTGCCGGTGACGACGAAACCTGCCTTCTCATACACACCGATGGCTTCCCGTTGCTCCGAAATCACCGCAAGCTTCACCTTGATGATCGCCTTGTTCATCCTGATCCGCCTCAATGCCTCCTCGAGCAGCCTCGACCCTACGCCCTGCCCTCGATACCCGGCGCGCACGTAGAAGCCGTAAATCCCCGCTACATGCTTGAACTTCACGGACTTTTCGAAGACATAGGCGACCATCCCTACCGGCTCGTCGTCATCTAGAGCGAAGAGCACGTCCATGATTCTCTTTCTCCACGTCTCCTCGGCGAGTTCTGACTCCTCTTCGGGCGAGCTCCCGAACGCCATCGGCTCCTTCTCCAATGCCTCCAGGCGCAGGTTCTTGTAGTCCTTCCACCTGTCAGCGGGGAGTTCTCCAATTTCAATCAAGGTCTAGGTGCACCATGCGCAGTTGAACTAATAACCTCACGCGAGTTTAGAGATGTTCCATCTCCCATCCGACCTAGAGACTCGGATCCAAAGTGCCCGAGCCCGATTAAGCTGCTAACATAACTCCAAAGCCTGGCTGTTCGCCGGCCCTGATTGGAGAGGAGAACGGAGACGGAGTTGCGAGTGGAACGCGTAACGCGCGACAGAGAACAGGTGACAGGTTACCTCCAGAAGAGTCCCATACGCAATGCCTTGGACATCTGGAACCTGAAGCACGATCTGTCCAGATACGAGTTGTACGTCTGCCATGTCCAAGGGCGAGTGCGAGGTCACCTCGGCATCTATTACGGCGAAGACGCGAAGTATGTGACCCTCGGAGGCACCTGGAGGGCTGCTGAGGCGCTCTGGCACAAGCTCCCTGAGAAAGCAGTTCTGACCGCTCCTCCGAGACTAGGAGAGATCGTCGCGAGAAGGCTCAAGCACGACGCCGTGTTCGCTAACGACATCATGCTGGTCAAGAGAGGCAAGGAGAGGCTGAATGTTCAGCGGCCGATCAAGCGGCTGACGCGGGATCACGCGGTCGAGTACTCGACCTTTGGTTCAAGCTTCAACGCTCCCAAGGGGCAAATGAAGTGGATAAGGGACCGGCTGAAGAGGAGCTTCGTCTTCGGGGCGTTCTCTGAACGCAAGCTGGTTTCCGTCGCGAGCCTCGTGGCTTGGCTCCCCGCGGTTGCAGTGATAATGGGCGTGGAGACGAAGATGGAGTTCAGGGGGAGGGGCTTCGGGAGTTCGGTGGTCTCGGCGGCAGTCCGAGAAGGTTTGAGGCGTTCGGAGTCATGTTCTCTGTTCGTCAGGTCCAGCAACAGCGACGCGATACGGCTATACCGGAGGTTGGGGTTCAGAAAGGTCGGGAAGGAACTCTGGATAGACAGAGGCACCGGCATCGTCCCCTGAGCGGAGCGCTGCCGACTCCTCGGTTAGAGCTCTGAGTAAACATTCGTGTCGAGCATGAACCTCAATCGTTTCTTCGCCCCACTTTCTTG
>JASHVT010000105.1 GCA_030039515.1 Nitrososphaerales archaeon | reverse complement strand
GTCGTGCTCTACGGCTTCATGCTGGAGAGCATCCTTGTCTCCGTCTTCGACCGGCCCTATGTCTCCGCCGCCGCCAACGTGTACGTCACGACCTCCGTCTTCGCGCCGCCGAGCCTGACGAACGCGATGTTCGGGCTCTGGTTCAATCCATGGATAACCGTGACCGTCCCGCCGGTCTTCGACGACGCTCTGAGCTTCTACAGCATCGCGATAGCAGTGGTGATCGCTGTCCTCATAGTGGCCAACGTCGGAAGGACGCGAGAGCTAGGGAGGGCCTGCTCGGCGGAGCTCCGCTCGAGGTCTTTGCTCGTCTTCCCAGCCCTCGGCATCGTGTTGGGCGCCTCGTGCTGCCTGAGCGTTCCCGTGCTCATCATACTAGCTGCGCCCTCGGCTGCCGCCCTCAGTTCGGCGATCTGGGTCTATTACGCGACCTACTTCCTGTTCCCGCCCTTCGCGGTAGCGCTGCTATACGCGAACCTGCGCTCTGTCAACAGGATGGCGGCCGGGTTGAGCGGCCCTAGCTCGAGTCCTTCTGAGGATAAGGGAAGGCCCTGAGTTCGAGGGGCGCCTCGACGGCTCCCTTGGGGGGCGAGGCGAGGGGAGGGAGGGGCCTGTTGAGCTTGGTCCTCACCCAGTTCCTGACGTCGAAGAAGAAGACGTTCTCGTAGGGGCAGGCAGAGACGCAGTCCCCGACGCCGATGCACTTGTAGCTCCTGAATTCGCCCTTGTCGACGAACGCGCCGGGGAGGTCGGTCAGCCCGACGGGGCAGACCTTCGCGCAGTCCTTCGTCTCGCACTTCAGGCACGTGTCACTGTCCTTCACCTTCAGCCGGAAGAGCCCGATGCGTGAGACCAGCCCGTTGAACGTGCCCCAGCCGCACATCCCTGTGGTCACGCAGCCGTAGGTCCCCACGAAAGGGGTCAGCACCCAGATGAGGTACCATAGGAAGCTGAAGTAGAAGGAATAGAAGAAGTAGCTGATGTCTTCGCCGAAGAAGGCGACGTTGACGACGCCGATGGACGTGAGATATGAAAGCGCGGCGCTCCCTAGGAGCGAGACCCAGACCAGCGCGGAAACGACCTTGAAGCTGTCGGGCGTCCGACTCGTCAGGTTGTGCCGCCCGATCTTCGACGTTCTGTTGAACGAGCTCATCGCGTCGTAGGTCGTGCCCTGGTACATTGGCGCGGCGGTACAGAGGACAGAACAGACGTTCCTCGAGCCGAAGAAGAAGGAGAGCCCGCCCGATATCACGTAGGTCAGTACCAGAGCCAAGAGAGGGATGCCCGGACTGAGCGCTCCCGCGGTGCCTATCCCCATGCTCCAGCCGATCCATGGGACGTTCTGCGGGTTGGCAGAGAAGACGAAGGAGGGCAGCCAGATGGCGTATATCGCGTAGGCTGCAAGCATTAGCACCAGCCTCATCTTCGTCTCCGACTCTCGCGCGTACTTGATCTTGAAGACGACCAGCGCGCCCATCTCGACTCCCATCATGATCAGGAACCAGGGCGAGGCAGTGATGCTCCCTACGGCCACGACGAAGTCGTACAGCGCAGCGCCGAGGACCGTGAGCACCGGGCCGCTGAGCGCGACGAAGGGCAGCGTAGTGAAGTAGCTCGTGCCGCTGACGACTATGTCGAGGATTCCTCCCATGAAGAACTCTGCCACGAAGATCCCCCCTAGCAGCCCGAACGCCCACCAGGGCCTGGTCTGCCAGTTGACGAGCGGGGGAGAGGCGAGGCTCTTCTCGTTCAGGACTATGTAGAAGTAGACTGTCATCTCGACGACCACCGAGATGACGAAGAGCAGCACGTCTCCGTCCATCAGCCAGAGGAACAGCCCCGCCATCATCAGAGCGTAGGCGCCGACGAGCCGGAGCATGTAGTTGGACGCGCCGAGGGCAGGGGACCGGTTCCTGAAGAGGAACTCGAGCACGACGATTATGGCCACTATCATCACGGCGCTGTTCCCTAGAAGCGTCTCGAACGACCAGGCGGAGCTCGCTATCGCTGTCGGAGAGAGCACCATCACGAGGATCTGGATGGCGACAAGCCAGCGGAAGATCGTCGGGAAGCCGCGTCCCACGAGATAGAGGGTGATGGCCATCTCTCCCGCCATCGTGAAGATGAACCAGTACGAGCTCATGGAGCTCAGCAGCGACGGAAGCACTCCCCCCGCGGTGGACGAGGCTCCCGAGAGTATGGCGAACGTCCAGCCCATAAGGACCTCTGAAAGGATCGCCAGGGTGATCGTCGACGCGACCACCATCGCTCGGGTGGAGACGCGCCGCCCCTTCCGCGTCTCGTCGATCGGCCTGTCGCCCTTGAAGAGGACGTTGAGGATTGGGATCAGAGCGACGCTCATCGAGATCATGTTGACCGCCACGAGTTCGAACAGGACGACGTAGCTCGGGATGTAGAGGTAGACGACGGCGCTCGCGAACATCGACGCCATCATCGCGAGGAGGAAGAGGACGAGGCTGGCGTCCGTGATGGTCTTTACGGAAGAGCCCCTCTTCAGGAGCCACGCAGTGAGGGCCGCCATTAGCCCTGCTACGGCCCATAGCGAGACCAGGTCGGTCATGGCCGCCGACTCCCGGCGGCGGAGTCGCTGATAATCCTTCCGACGGAGGGGACGACCAGTCCATGACGACCTCCTGCAAGAACTTAGGTAGCCGACCTCGGTGAGCTCGAAGGTCCGGATTGGTGGAGTATCGTGAGCTTAGGAGGGGCGACCTCCCGACCTTCGAGAACGTCATGATGCAGGGGATGGGAGCGCTGGAGCGGGCGACCGGCCTGGACGAGCTCTCCGTGGACCAGGTGCAGACGCTCGGACGGAGGAGAATCTGGTACCTGTTCGCCCTGGCTAAGTTGGTGGGCGCCGCGCCGATCAGAATTTTCGTTGCGCTGGACGGCGGGCGGGTGGTGGCGACGGCCTCGGTCGTCCTCCTGCCGAAGGCTGGCTACGTGATGGGCGTGGCCACGGACAGCGGATACCGCAGGCGCGGGATCGCGAGCTCGCTCTTGGAATTGATACATGCCTATACCCGTCAGAAGGGCAGGCCATGGACGGCTCTCGACGTGGAGTCGGACAACGAGGCCGCAATCAGCGTGTATAGGAGGCTCGGTTACGACGCGAGGGCCAGCTTTGGCTGGTACACCGGGAGCCCTGGCCCTGGTGCCTCGGGCCCGACCGCGGGAGCCCAGGCGGTTGAGGGAGGGCGGATGGGCGAAGTTGCGTCGTGGGTCAACCGCTCGAGGCCCATGTCGGTCGGCGCGGCCCTGCCGGCGACCGACGGGAGGCTTTCTCACCTCGAAGTCATCACGAAGCTGGGAGGAGCCCCCGTGAAGACCTGGGCGCTGACGGCTGCGTCTGGTGAGATTGAAGGCGTTGCGAGGGCCACGTTCGTCCCTACGATAAGGACAGCCTATGT
>JASHVT010000104.1 GCA_030039515.1 Nitrososphaerales archaeon | reverse complement strand
TGCCGAGGTATTGGGTCAACAGTGCTCTCTGTCCCTAGTTCGAGAAGTGCTAGGATTTCATGAACAACTCAGGGTGTAGACGCTCGTAATATTGTGCCAGAATCATCGGGCGTATATTAGCTCTTGACTCTTCCGAGTCCCGAGCTGCAAAGGGAGAAATCTTAGAGGGGCAAGTCCCTAAGAAGCAACAGAGTCTGTTCGTGACACGCTTTTATAGCGGAATGGGCCCGTATTAGCGAGACGATGGACGCGGTCACAGAGCTGGTATTCATCAGGGACATTCTGCAATTCATCGGCGCCTTTGTCTCCCTGTCGATTGCCGCCGTCTCGTTCAACGGCTTCCGACAGACCGAGAGCCCGTCCCTGCTGAGGCTTTCGACGGCGTTCCTCTTCCTCGGCTTCGGATTCCTCGTCGAGGGAGCGGTTGGCCTGGAGCTCGCGACTGTCGCGCTCATCACGACGGCCGCCGTGGTGGGCCTGCTCCTGCAGACGACTGGGTACTTCTTCCTGGCGTTCTCCCACGCCATCGACGTCTCCATCTCCAAGAGGTCGAGCGTGGCCCTGCTGGTCTTCCCCTTGATCACGATGAGCGGGCTGGAGCTGGTCGCGATGCTCAGCATCTTGTCCTTCTACTTCGTGTTCTACGGGTTCGTGGAGACCCTCTACTCGTACTTCAGGACGAGGAGGCCCGACACCCTCCTGATAGCGTCGGGGCTCGCCTTGATAGGCTCCGGGACCTTCATGCAGTGGTTATCTTCAGTATACCTGCAGGTTAGCGCGATTTCACAGTTCCTCTTACTAGGCCAGATACTGATGGAAGAGATAGGGCTGTTGATCCTGTTCGTCCCCGTAATGACGTACATACTGAGCTGGAGGAAGGGCGATGGCACAATATAGGACACAGCTCAAGATCGTGACCGACGTGCTCAACTCCGCGAAGGAGTTGAACCAGGACGGCACAGGCGTGGGAGTGACGGTGATGCTGCGAAGGGCGAACATGCCCTACGCGAGGATGTCAAAGCTCCTCTCAGACCTTGTCAGCTCGGGACTGCTGGTGGAGTTGAACGTCGAGAAGGCGTCGAAATATGCGATCTCGGAGAAGGGCGTACACTTCCTGGCGGCTTGCCACAACTTCGAGGAGTTCGCGCAGTCATACGGCCTCAGGCTGTAGGATACCTGCCCGCAACGACAAGGCACGAAGTCGGACGTCAAAGTCTGCGACGGTTCTCACTCGCGCTAGAAATTTGTTTATAGCCCGAAGGTCGCAGGCGGCGCGATGATCGGTATCGCGGGAGCCGGCAAGGTGGGCGCCCAGGTAGGGCTCGAAGTCGCTTCGATGGGCATCGACGACATCGCGATGGTCGACATAGTCCCGGGCCTCGCAGAAGGCGAGGCGCTAGACATCAGCCACAGGCTCTCGGACGCCGGAGTCGACGTCGCGGTCACCGGGTCCACCGACTTCTCCGTCCTCAGGGGCGCGAGCCTGGTGATAGTGGCCGCGGGCCTCGCCAGGAAGCCCGGGATGACGAGGATGGACCTCCTGTCGAAGAACTCTGGGATCATCTCATCTGTGACCAAGGAGGCAGCGAAGCACGCCCCTGACTGCGTCATGCTGATGGTGACGAACCCGATGGACGCGATGACCTATGTCGCCCTCAAGGCGACTGGGTTCCCGAAGGCGAGGGTCGTGGGGCAGGGGGGCGTCCTCGACAACTCGAGGTTCAAGTACGTGCTGGCGAAGAAGCTGAACGTGTCGAGGAGCTCGATAACCTCGCTTGTCATGGGCGAGCACGGCGAGAACATGATCCCCGTCGCTTCGCACACCTATGTGGGCGGCGTGCCGCTCGCAGACCTACTTACGGAGGAAGAGATCCAGCAAGCGATAGAGGACACGAGGAAGGTCGCGGCTGAGGTGATATCAAAGAAGGGCGCCACCATATTCGCTCCAGGGCGCTCCGTAGCGAGGATGGCGAACGCGATCGCCAGTGACACCAAGGAGGTCATGGGCGCTTCGGCGTACCTAGAAGGGGAGTACGGCCTCAAGGGGATATGCATAGGAGTCCCGGTGAAGCTCGGCGCGCAGGGGATAGAGAAGATCTACGAGCTCAAGCTGAGCGACAGGGAACGCGACTGGTTCAACAAAGGAGCCGATACGCTCCGCGAAGCCGTCGCGAGCCTGACGGTCTGATGACAAGGAACCTCGCGCTGGGGGTTCTGCCTGTAGTCTGGCGACCGAGATCATGCCTGAGGATGTAATGCTTGAGGATGTTGTCGGCCAACGAAAGCCATTCAACCGACTTGGCCCTTCGATATCCGATTGAGCAGGCTGTTGTAGGCGATGGCCTGCCCCTTCGGATCATTGGAGTAGATTATCCTGCGCCCTACGTTGACCAGCGTGCTCTCTCCGCTCGCTCGCACAACCTTCCGAGGGTTCCCCATTTGGGCGCCTATCCCTACGACAAGGAACAGCGTCTGTCTCCCGACGGTCCTCCTGATCGCGGTCACATCGGACTCAGACACGTACGCAGCCGCGCTGACAACACAGCCTTCAGCCCCGCACGACCTGACCTCCCGCGCGATGACCTGATACATCGGAGAGCCGTTCAGGCCGGCGGCCTTCACAAACTTCGATGACTCGGGGTTCGAGGGGAGCGCCAAGACGATGACCGCCAGCGGATGAGGCAGCGCGCGGCTCTTCTTCACCGTGTCCGCAAGGTTGCCTAGGAACGGATTGAACGTCAGGGCGTCGTAGCCTTGCCGGCTGATGTGGAACAGCGCGGAGCTGACGGTGTTCGGGATGTCATTGAGCTTGCAGTCGAGTATGCCGATGCATCCCGCTTCCCGTATCCGCGCGGCGAGTCTCCTATGGTCGTCGTTCGAGAGGCCTATGGCGTACTGTTGGTTGACCTTGTAGGCGCAGCAATAGTCGCTCGTACGTTCTATCACCTCCAGACAGAAGTCGAGCCTCGTCTTGTTCTCGTCGAAACCCGTGTCGCTTCCGGGGATCGTGTCAGCCGCCCTCTGCTTCGGGAGTGCCGGGTCAAGACCTATGGACAATATCGACTTCTTCTCGTCCCGGCGCTCTCTGAATCTCG
>JASHVT010000103.1 GCA_030039515.1 Nitrososphaerales archaeon | reverse complement strand
CCACCTTCGTCCTGATGAACGCGATGAACTCCTCCTCGAACTCCTTCGGCCTCCTCCTCGCCTGCTCCACCAGCTCGTCCGCCGTCTTACCGACGTGCTTCAGGTACGCGTCTATCCTTACCTTGTAGTTCAGGCGGGTGTACGGCGCGAGGCGCTGCGACGACAGCAGCAGGGCGTACGCCTTGCTCTCCTCCTCCTTTTTCTTAGCCATCGGCAGCCGGACCGAGGCTTCGGGGTTTAATAAACCGACTGATTTGAACCTGTATATGGAGGCCGCGGGTGGGATTCGAACCCACGATCGAGAGGTCCACAGCCTCCTATGCTAACCAAACTGCACCACCGCGGCCAACTGGCAGTGTGGCCCGCCCGGCCGTCCTAGAGTCTTAAACCGTTCCTCAGGGCGTTGCTTGCGGATGGCGCAAGTGGACCTAGGCGAGCGCCTTCTTGATCGCTTCGAAGTCCGGCATCACGCCGGGATTCTCTGCTATCCACTTGGAGATTATCTTTCCAGACCCATCCACAACAAAGATCGCCCTGTTCGCGACGTCGTATCCTTCGACCCCTCCAAGGCTCTTCCAGCGCACGTCGTATCTCTCTACAGCCTCGCGTTTGAAGTCACAGAGCAGGGGAAAAGTCAAGCCGTTCTTCTCTGCAAAGGCCTTCTGTGCGAAAGGTGCGTCCACCGATATCCCCACGACTGTTCCCTTCAGCTTCTGTAGTTCCCCATACATGTCTCTGAACGTGCACATCTCTTGTGTGCAGACGCTGGTGAACGCCCCCGGATAGAATGCTATGATGGTCCTCCCTCCCTGAGCAACGAACTCGGATAGCTTCCTGACCTTCCGATCCGCGTCATACAGACTGAATTCAGGCGCTTTTTCTCCCACGCTTGGCATACATCGTCCTGCCGTTTCACACCCGTATAAAAATTGCAACTAGGCCTCAGAATCCATGGCATCGGCTTCTAGGTATTAGGCCGCCGGCTAAACTTCTCAGGCTGGAAAGATGTAAAAACACACCGTCTGTTACAAATCCTGCATTGAAGTCGCGTAACAGACTGGTACAGAAGCTTCTGGACGACTACGCACCCATCTGGGCGCTCAACCATTCGATGGCAGTAATGACCTGGGACATGGAGACGCAGATGCCCGAGGCGGGAGCGCGGCCGAGAGGGATGGCGTCGGGGCAGATCGCCATGATGATGCAGAAGGGAATCGTCGGAATGAAGGGAGAGGTCGCCAAGGCTGAGAAGTCGAAGGACCTGAACGACAAGGACAGGGGCGTCGTACGGGCGCTCGCGCGAGAGATGGACTACTATGTCAAAGTCCCACCGAGGCTTGTCGACGAGCTACAGAAGGTGACGACGGAAGGGACCGTCGCATGGCGATCAGCCCGCAAGAAGTCTGACTTCAAGGCCTTCCAGACCTATCTCCAACGGATCGTCGACATTGAAAGAGAGGTAGCGGAGAAGCTGGGTTACGACAAGCACCCATACGACGCCCTCCTGAACCTCTACGAGGAAGGGTTCACGGTCCGCGACGCCGACGCCGTCTTCGCACGCCTCATACCTGGGACGAAGAAGGTGATGGACAGGGTCGAACGGGCGGGAACCTACCCTTCGAAGCATCCGCTCGACTCGGCAAAATACGACACGCCGTCGATGCAGCGTGTGAACGAAGGGATAGTCAGCCTTCTGGGAATGCCCAAGGAAAGGTTCAGCATGGACGTTTCGACGCATCCATTCACAATAGGGATAGCGCCCGACGACGTGAGGATAACCACAAGATACGAGGGCGTCAACTTCAAGGCGGCCCTGTTCTCTACCATCCACGAGTCCGGGCACGCGCTCTACGAGCTCGGAATCGGGGAGGACATAAAATACAGCCCGATCGGCACAGCAGCCTCCCTAGGCGTCCACGAGTCCCAGTCGAGATTCTGGGAGAACGTGGCGGGCCGGAGCCGCGAGTTCTCCACTCTCGTGATGCCCTTGCTGAGGAAGAACCTCTCCTTCACCTCTAGATACAAGGCAGAGGACCTGTACCTCTACTTCAACACCGTCGGCAAGAGCTTCATCAGAGTGGACGCGGACGAGCTATCGTACAATCTGCACATCGCTCTCAGGTACGAAATAGAGAAGAAAGTCATCGCGGGCGATGTGAAGGTCTCTGAGCTTCCATCCGTTTGGAACGACACCTTCGACAGATACTTCGGCATGCGGCCCCCCAGCGACTCCGAAGGCGTCCTCCAGGACATCCACTGGAGCGGCGGCTCGTTCGGATACTTCCCCACCTATTCCCTGGGCAACGTGATACTCGGCATGATCTGGCACAAGATGGGCGACGGGAAGCTCGTCAGAGAGTCGGTCTCCGCAGGAGACATAACCCCGCTGAAGGAATGGTTGCAGAGCAAGATGCATCGCTACGGCGCGACCTATACTCCCAAGCAGTTGCAGGACAGGTTGTTCGGAGAAGCCTACAACCCCGACTGGCTGCTGAGGTATCTGGAGCACAAGTTCGCCTAGTGGCAGAGCCTCCCGATGACGTTGAAGATGAAACTGGAAGTAGGAGCGCGCTCAGAAGCCGGAAGCGCCCACCCCTTCGAGGACAGGATGCTCGTCGATGAGGGTTCGGGCCTCTTCGCGGTGGCAGACGGCGTCACCATATCATCACGAGGAAGCGGGGCCGTCGCGGCAGAGCTCGCGCTGAAGGAACTCCACGACGCCCCGAAGACAGGACTGATGGCAGCCATCGAGAGAGTGAATCAGCTCTCCTTCGAGCGAAGGAAGTCAGACGACAGGATAGGAGAGACCACCCTGACCGCCGCGTTGGTCGGATCGAACAGCCTGGAGACAGCGAACGTCGGGGACAGCCCCGCACTCTTGGTCCGAGGTGGAAAGACCGAGAGCCTGGTCGTAGAGGACAGGGGAATAGGAGGCCATATCACGCAGGTGATCGGATACCGGGCCGCCGTCAACGTCCATTCGACACGCTTTGAGCTACGGGAGCACGACATGGTCGTGATAGCATCGGACGGCGTCGGTTACGTGCTCGACGCCCAGTTCCTTTCCGGCCTGGCGGAGAAGGTCGGAGCGAAGCAGGCGGCGGAGGCCATCGTCGACCGGGCAAAGTCCATCCCCGCAGGGTACGACGATGACAAGACAGCGATCGTCCTGAAGGTGATCTGAGGGAGTCGCATTGATAGAGTTCAAAGACGTCTGGAAGAGCTTCAAGAACGTCTACGCCATCAAGGGCGTAAACTGCACCGTCAACGACAAGGAGATCTTCGGCCTGCTAGGCCCGAACGGCGCGGGAAAGACGACGCTCATCATGACCATGGCCACAGTCTACAGGGCGACCAAGGGGGACGTCATAGTCGAAGGGCACAGCGTAAGCGCGGAGCCGGAGAAGGTAAAGGAGCTGATTGGGATCAGT
>JASHVT010000102.1 GCA_030039515.1 Nitrososphaerales archaeon | reverse complement strand
ACGCCGTGCTTCCTCCTCCGGTGCATCAGCTCCTGGAAGGGGAGGTATTCCCCAGTGTCCTCGTTTATCGCAACGACCTCTGCCTCGAGGATCGCCACCTTCGCCTTGACGTGGGCCTTCACGAGGTCCACGGCGTCGGGGTAGTGGCCCGATATCCGCTCGAGCCTCCTAGAGAAGAGCTCGACCCTTTCGCCCTTCTTGTGCATCTGGAGCCGCTCGCCGTCGAGCTTGTACTCCGCGACCACCTCCTTGCCTCCCATCTTCCTCAGGATGGCTTCGGCCGACTCGAGCCTCTCCGCGAGCATGGGCCTGATCGGGACGCCGACCGAGACCTTGATCCTCGCCATCGCTCCGAGCCCTCCCCTGGCCGCCTCCTCTACGACGTATCCTAGGTCGGGATGGACGTTGTAGGCCCTCTCGAGCTTCTTCCGCTGCCCCTTTCCTCCGAGGAAGGCGAGCGCAGCCGCGTCCAGGACCGTATAGTCAGCGAGCCCGAGCCTGAGCTGCCCGGTGACCGCGCGTGCGATGTACCTCGCCTCGAGCGGCGACGCGTCGTTGAGGAGGCTGGCCAGCTCCTTCAGCTTGGACTCGACTGAACCCGAACCGCTCGTCCCGGCTATCTTCATGAGCGTGTCGTACACCCTCCGCAGCGTCAGGCCCTCGGAGTAGAGCGTGCCTTGCTTCCTTCCTTTCAGGAGGACCTCCGCGGCTGACCCTATGTCCCCGAGCTTGACGTAGGTCTTGAAGACCGAGTCCGAGCTCAGGCCCGTGGCAGAAGTCACAGCCCTGAGAGCCATCTTCTCGGCGAGCCCCAGCTCCACTCCGTCGTAGTCAGGCCTCAGCCTCCCTTGCGTCAGGTACACGAGCCTGGCGAGATCCTCCCTGGGGGCCGCCCTCAGGAGGGAAGAGAGGACCTCTGTCATCTCGTTCCTGCCCGAGATCGCCTCGATCTTAGAGTAGTAGTCGGCGACCGTCGAGTAGTCCAACGAAGACCGACGGCCCTTCCGGACTATATGCGCTTCGGCGGCTAGTCGCGAGCCTAGAAACCCTTAATTGCGATTGGAGGCGCGTCGAGTCGATATGGGAGGAGTCAAGAAGAAGCCGCTCGCCTCGATGGAGAAGAACCAGGATGGCGCCGACCAGCCTCAGGGTGACGAGGCGAAAGGGAAGAAGGGGAAGGAGCAGAAGGCCGGGCCGCAGCAGAGGAAGCAGCTCGCGGTGGTTGCCCCAAGGATGGCGGACGACGTGATGATAAAGAGCCTGTCGCCGCTGAAGGCTATCACGACGTACGGCGCGTCCAGGGCCCTGGGCGTGAACGCGTCAGTCGCGGTCTCCGTCTTGCGCCAGCTCGAGACCAAGGGCCTCCTGACGAAGGTAGGCGGGTTCAGCGGGCACGCGGTCTGGGCAGTAACGAAGGCAAGCTGACAGGGCTGACCGCGCCTCGGCGCGGAAGTCGCCAGACACCTTGGGTCCGACAACGGCACGTGGGCGCCAGAGCCTATGGCGTCGAGGAAGGGCCTACCGACAGGCTCACGACCTCCCCCTGCCTCAGGCCGTCGAAGGTCGTCATCCCTTCCTCGACCTTGCCAAGCGGGTTGAGCGGCCGGTCGCTGCGTGCGTCGCTGAGGAAGATGCAGATCAGGCCGGCAGAGGGCAGGAACGCGGCGTCGCCCCGGGCGAAGCTCGTCCTGGGCTTCTCGACTCCGACCTTCAGGTCAGCGAACAGGCAGACCATCCCCGGCTGGAGGCTGACCCTGCTGCTGAGGGGGAGGGAGCGCAGGACGGCGTTTAGGGTCACAGGGGCCACATGCCTGTAGAATGCGATCTTCGCCCGCCTTCCTCCAGTTACTGAGGCGATGCACTCGAACCTCGAGACCGACCCGGCGTCCTGAGCGGGAGACTTCTCCATCGACCGGTCCCTGCCCGGCTCGGGTTATCCGTCTTTTGGTCTCCGCGGTGAAACACTTATCAGACAACCTCAAAGGGGCTGAAATCCCCCTGGAGTCCTCATGTCGCCCGTGAAAGCTGTCAAGAAGACCAGGCAGCCATCTATCTCTGCCTTCGAGGTCAAGATAGGCCCGCCGAAGCTCACAAGGTTCGAGCGCGCGAGGATAGTCGGCGCCAGGTCGTTGCAGCTCGCGATGGGAGCCCCGCCGTTCGTCGCCGTCGGCGACGAGTACAGGAGGCCCATCGAGGTCGCCGCGAGCGAGCTAGAGGAAGACGCGCTGCCCATCTCGATTCGAAGGTCCCTCCCGAACGGCTCGAGCCAGGACATCCCGATCAAGGCGCTCGCCAAGTAGGCAGAGGGCCTTTGCCCGCCGGGATATTCGTCACGGACGTCCTCCCGCCAGAGGCTAGGGAGGTGCTCTCAGGCTTCGACGTGTTCGAGAAGGAGGCGGACGACGCAGTGCTGGCGAGGTGCGAGGTCCTCATGGCGTGGCCCGGGAGAGCCATTCCCGAAGTCCTCCGCAAGATGAGCTCCCTCCGGATGGTCCAGTCGATGGCGGCGGGAGTCGACGCTCTCGACTTCTCCTCCCTCAGGCCGGGGGTAGAGGTCTTCTCAAACGCAGGGGCCTTCACGGAGAACGTAGGCGAGCATGCGTGGGGGATACTCCTCGGCGCGGCCAAGGGAGTGCACTCGAGGCGGCGGAGGGCGATGCCACGGGCGCTTAGGGGAAAGACGCTCCTCGTGGTGGGATGCGGAGGGATAGGATCAGAGGTCGCAAGGATCTCTCGCTCACTCAGCATGAGGACGGTCGGCGTGTCAAGGAGCTTCGCGTCGCCCCAACACTTCGACGAAAGGCACCCGCTCGCCGACCTGCCCCAGGTCATTGGGTCGGCGGACGCCGTAGTGATAGCTCTCCCACTGACTCGTGCAACGCGGGGCCTGTTCGGCGCCGAGACGCTCTCCAGGGCGAAGGAGACCGTAGTGATAGCGAACGTCGGGCGCGGCGAGCTCGTAGACGAAGCAGCGATTATGGATTGGCTCAGGTCGCGGCCGGAGAGCCGGTACGTGACGGACGTCTTCTGGAAGGAAGGGGGGAAGGAGAACTTCGAGGCTCCGGCCTGGGAGCTGGAGAACTTCGCCGGGACGCTGCACGTCGCCGGCACGCCGGTGGGCGAGACTCTCGTCAAAGCTAAGCTCGCCGCCGCGACCAACGTCCGGAGGTTTCTAGAGACCGGAGACGCACAGAACAGGGTCGATGCTTCGGAGTACTCCGGGCAGCGCGAGTAGGCCGGCTTTGGCCGTGCCTACGCCAGTATCCTGTGTCCCGAGCCGGTCGGCCGCACAGGTTCCCTGCTGAAGAAGCTGCTCAACCTGTCAGGCGGCAGAATCTGCATGTCATACTCCTTGGCCAAGACGCCCGCAGCCAGGACCACCTTGCCCGTCGCGCATACTAGACCAACTACCGCGTTGGTGTCGAACTTCTTGATGTATGACCTCAAGACATCCATCTCGTCTATGGACTGATACAGGTCGAATCCGTAGAACCTCGGCCCGTCCGAGACAAGCACGTCGAACCTGTGGTCTACGCCGGACTTTCCGCGGAGGACCGGGGGCTTCACCACTAGCAGGCCCGCGTTCTTGGCCGCGACTTCGAGAGAAAGTCCCTCGAACTTCATAGTCTTAGGCAGGGCCTTCTTACTTTTATTGGTTGCGGACTGCTTCTTCACGAGGCCGCCATCAAAGCCGCGCCTAGTGGAGTACGACCCCATTCCAAACAAAGCTGACCCCGTGACCCCCTCCATACCGTTATATATGTGCCGACTCGGCGCTGAATTTCAAGAACAACTCATGCCAAAAAGAAAGACAGAGTCGAGCGAGTCAGGAGAGAAATCTCAGGAAAGCACAGAGGCGCCCCCACAGACAAGCGCATCCGCGCATGGCGGACCTGCGAACCAGATCTTCGTCGGCCAAAAGCCCGTGATGAACTACGCGATGAGCGCGCTCATCCAGTTGGCCCAGGCGGGCGAAGTGACCGTGAAGGCCAGAGGGATGGCCATCAGCAGGGCGGTCGACGTGGCTGAGGTCGTCACCAAGAGGCTCGGGAACGGGCAGTTCAAGGTGAAGGACATCGGCATAGCGACCGAGATAGTCGGAGAGGGCCCAGAAACTCGGAACATCTCTTCCATACAGATAACCCTAGGCAAGTAAGAACAAGAGCAACAGCGCAGCATCTGTTGATTTGCCGGTTATACTCCTAGCTTATGCTGTGCGGGACCGGATCAGGGCAAGCTTAGTCCTTCTGTCCATGGATTTGATCTCCAGCTCTCTTCGCAAGGCCGCGGACCTAGACGGCACTCCTTGCACGTAGACCATCCTCGCCGGCCTCCTCCCCCTCGTGTACTTCGCGCCCGACCCGGAGTTGTGCTCCTCCAACCTGCGCTCGGGGTCGGTAGTCCAGCCGGCGTAGAGGCTTCCGTCGCTGCACTCGAGAAGATAGACGTAGAATCTGCCCAACGTTCGCGGGCTCCTGCGCGCTCCTAGAAAACGTGCCGAGTCGCGAGACCTTCTCGGCCGCGCGTCAACCTGGCTCGCCGGCGCCGAAGCTGCGGGAGATGCGGCTCAGAAGAAGTTCAGTCGCAGAGAGTCGCGGACGATTTTTCCGGCGAAAGCGGGACAATGTTTTTAAGATAAAATTTGTCGGCTCATGTCTAACAAAAAGTTGGTGGACCCACGTACCCAACCCGTATCACGCACGGGGGTTGCTGGGCCGAAGTTTTCAGACGAGGACCTGTATGACTTAGCAAGTAAGTACAGCACGCCATATTTTCTGGTCGACGAGGCTACCCTGAGGCGGAAGGTGTCCGAAATCGAGTCCGCCTTCACAGACTTCAGAGGGAAGTTCAGAGTAGCGTATTCGGTAAAGGCGAACTTCAACCCGTCTGTGATCCGGACTTTCGCGGGCGAAGGGATCATGTTTGACCTGACGGCCCCGTCAGAGCTCCAGTTCGTGACCCGGGCGGGCGGGTCCGCGGACTCTGTGGTGTACACAAGCATAACCGAGACGATCTCAGAGTACGAGGAGGTCATCGGCCTTGGCGTCAGGAGGATAGTGGTCGCGAGCCATAACGGCCTTGCGAACCTGTCGGAAGCCGCGGCGAGGTCGGGCGCAGTCATCAACGTCATGGTCAGGGTGAACCCCGAGGTCCACGTGCACGCCGAGCTGAGAGGCTCGATGGGCCACGGCAAGTTCGGGCTCCAGTTCAACGGCGGGAGCAGGGACTCGGCCTTCAGCGTCTTGAAGTCGATACTCTCGAACCCCGGGCTCAGGTTCGAAGGATTCCACTTTCACCTGGGCAGCCAGGTGGAGGACCCGGCCTGCTATGCGGAGGCGCTCGAGAAGCTGGAGGCGTTCGTCCTCAGCGCGAGGAGACAGCTGGGGCACTTCGAGGTCAGGACCCTCGACATAGGCGGAGGCCTTCCAGTCTCATACGGCCGCAGGGTTCCATCTCCGAGGGACATGGCCTCGAGGATCGTCGGGCAGCTCAACAGCCTCGTCGAGAGCTTCGGAGGCAGGTTCACGCTGGTGGCGGAGAGCGGCAGGTTCCTCACCGCAGAGTCCACCGTGCTAGTCTGCAGGGTGGTCAACATCAAGGAATTCGGCGAGACGAGATATGTGTACGTCGACGCGGGCTATCACATGCTCCTGGACTCAGCGCTGCTGAGGCACGAGTACCCTGTGGAGGTCGTGCCGGGGGGCCGTTACGCCCAGCAGAAGATGGCGCTCGTCGGAAGGCTCTGCGACCCGCTCGACGTGTTCCCGATATCGAGCAGGTCCAAGATCGGCGGCGCCGAAGTCGGCAAGCTCGTGGTCTTCAGGGACGTGGGAGCCTACTCGATCGTGTTGAACATGCCGTTCCACAGCCAGCCGAGGCCCTTCGTGCTGATGAGGACGAACGACGGGACCTACAGGGTGGCCAGGAAGGGTCAGGACGTCGACAGGCTCTTCGCCGACGAAGGCGGAGACTGCCTCAACGACTGAGAAACTGACAAAGCCTTCGACGGCGGATGTCCCATGGCGAGGAGAGGTGGAGTCAACATGCAGAGGTCTCTCAGTGACAGGCGAACGGTGACGCTGAGGCCGCTCAAGAGGCGCGACGTAGCCTCCGCCCGGACATTCTTCAACAGGCTGCTCTCCGAGCACGAAGTGAACGAGGAGCTCGGGATCCTCCGTCATAGGAACGTGACCATGGCGGAGGAGAGGCGGTTCGTCGACGGCGAGGTAAGGGACATGAAGAAGGGGACGGTCGTGGGCCTGGCGGCGCTGGACGGGGACGCGATCGTGGGGCACTGCAGGATAGACCGGGGCGAGTCTCCTGACGTCAGCCACTCGGGAGTCCTCGGCATTGCCATCCTGGAGGGCCACCGCGGGGTCGGGCTGGGCGAGGCTCTGATGCGCGCCGTCCTCGACGGGGCGAGGGAACAAGGGATCGCGCTTGTCGAGCTCCAGGTCTTCGCCATCAACTCCAGGGCCATAGCCCTCTACAGGAAGATGGGCTTCAAGGTGTCAGGCACGGTCCCAGGGAAGATCCGCAGGTACGGGAGGCGGATAGACGAGCTCTCCATGTACATGGACCTCGAGGAAGGAAGCCCATGACGCTCGAAGTGATCACAGGCCCGATGTTCTCGGGGAAGACCTCGGAACTGATCCGCGTCGTCGAAAGAGACGTCATAGCGAAGAGGAGGGGCGCGATATTCAAGATTGCCTTCGACAGAAGGTTCAGCGAGCACCAGGTCGTGACGCACAACGGCCTGCGGTACGGCGCCTACAGCGTCTCTGACTCCCCTGATGGCTTGAAGTCGGTCGAGGACGCCGCTGTCTCGCAGGCGCTGGACGTCGTCGGCGTCGACGAGGTCAACTTCTTCCCGCGCGGCATAGTAGAGCTCCTTGGCCTTCTGTCTGAGAAGAGGCGGGTAGTCGCCTCCGGGCTCAACCTGGACTTTCGGGCCGAGCCCTTCGAGAACACGAAGGAGCTCCTGGCCAGGGCCGATAAGGTCACGTACCTGAGCGCGGTCTGCGCCGTGTGCGGAAGGGACGCGACGAGGTCCCAGAGGCTCGTGGAGGGCAAGCCTGCCCCGAGGGACTCGCCGCTCGTCTTGGTAGGCGGGAAGGAGCTGTACGAGCCCAGGTGCCGGACGTGCTATCAGCCGGCCGTCTAGGTCTCCGCGGCCGTCCCTGACAGGACAGACCTGAGCACGTCCCTGCCCATCATCCGCCCCATCGATCCCTTCAAGGAGTTCGCCTCGGTGAATCTCATGGAGTCTCCCTTCCCTGCGGTGGTGACCATCAGAGGGACTGGGTCCGCGGAGTGCATCTTGATCGTGCAAGGCGTCGCGTGGTCGCATGAGACTCCCACAGTCGTCCTGTCCAGCGTCGCGGCGACTTCGGAGAAGAACTCCCTGTCGATCGACTCGATGCTCCTCTTCTTCCCCACGGCGTCGCCGTCGTGCCCGAACTCGTCGGGCCCCTTCAGGTGCACGTAGACGACCGTGCCTTCCTTGAGCTCCGAGGAGAATAGCCTCGCCTTTTCCTTGAGGTCGTGCCTGTCGCGAATCTTGACCATCTTCATGCCGATGAGCTTCGCGATGCCCACTTCCGCCGGCATCTCGACCAGCGCGGTCCCGCGCATCCCGTACATCTGCGTGAACGAAGGGACGTCTGGCAGGTGGTCGCCCGGGTCCCTGAGCAGCACGCAGTTGGCCGGAAGCCTGCCCTCCCTGACCCTCCTTTCGTTGACCCCGCTCCTCGACAGCGCGGCGATGCTCTTTGCCGTGAACTCGTTGACGAGCGCGGCCGACCTCCTGGCCGGCTCCGACTTCGACTCAGGCTCGCACGTCAGGACCGACTCCCCCGCGGTGGTCTTCTTCGCGGCGCCGAAGCCTCCCACCCTGGCATAGGCGGGGTCGGTGTTCGTGACCTCGGCAGAGAGGCGGCCGGACGCGCGTATCACGAGGACCCCCCTGTAAGAGACCGTGGCGCGGAAGTCGAAGTCCGCGCCGCTCAGCTCTATGCGGCTGATGTCCTCGGCCAGGGCCTCCGCCTCCTCCTGGGTCAGGTCTCTCCCCGCCCTCCTGTCGACTATCTTCCTTCCCTTCACGGATGCGAAGTTGGCCCTCAGCGCGAGGTCGCCAGGGCGGACCTCGAGCCCCGACCCGACCGCCTCTACGACGCCCCTCCCAGGATACCCCCTTTCGAAGGAGTATCCCAGCATGTTGAAGACCGCTATGTCAGACTCGGG
>JASHVT010000101.1 GCA_030039515.1 Nitrososphaerales archaeon | reverse complement strand
CCGAAGCGTTTCACACAAGGTTGGTGCGGGGGGTGGGATTCGAACCCACGAACCCCTGAGGGACGGGATGACCCATCCGAAGCGTGGCCGGATCTTGAGTCGGGAGTGGTTGTCCCGCACATTTAGCCAAGCTTTGTTACCCCCGCGCTGACTGCGACCGTTCAAGCGCCGATAATTAATCGCGGCGCTTACGGCTGGACCGTCGCGACTCTGCTGTTCTTCCTCAGGAGCCTGTGCGACGCTATCTCTATGATGATGTTGCAATATCTCGCGAGCTGCCCATAGTGCGATACCAAGACCCTCGCATATCCATACTCGCCTGACTCGAGCATCTGGTGAGCGATTTCCTTCTCTAACTGGATGGTCTCCCTGACTAGGGAGACCGAGCTTCTGACGAGTTTGGCGTCCGGAGCCAGGAGGGCCTCGACCGTCGTGTTGAACGCGTCGCCAGCCTTCGCCGCCAGCTTCTTCATGCTCGTCGCCATCTTCGGGTCCATCCTCGTGCCTAGGGCCTTCAGCCTCGCAAGCTCTTCGGCAAGGTCTAGGATTATGTTCCCGATCTCGTCTAGGGTCTTGGCGGACACTCTGTCTCCAGACGCATGCAGAGGAGACTCGATTCCAATCTCTGAGGCCAACTCCCTCCGGTTCAGGGCTACGAGGAGCTGCCTCACTATCAGCCAGTATAGCTCATCAATCTGCTCCTGGACCCTCCTGACCTCGTCAAGCTTCCCTCCCTCGCTCAAGTCGAGGGCGTCGGTCACATGGCCCAGGTTCTGCGAGACCAGGAGCTGGAGCCTCTTGACGAGCGAGTCCACAGGGAACTTGGTCGGGTCAATGAAGCTCTGGGCGACGACCCTGTGTTCGTCTGACTCGACTACCTCCAGACCCCTAAGTCGCTTTATCGCTCCCAGCACCTTGCCGAGAGTCTTGTCCTGCAGCGGGTCCCTCCCGACCACTTCTATGGTGTCATACCCCAGAGCGTAGCACCCGACGACGAGCTCGGTCAGCATCTCATCTCCGCCCGCATGCTCCGCCCTGATGACCGCCTTACTGGTCTCCCTTGACCTTGTGGCGGGGATGAGCCTCAGCGTGCCGTCCACCTCCTCCCTGATTAGCACGGCGTCCTGCCTGGACAGGTTCATCCTCTTCGCATAGTCCTTGGGAATTGACACCGTGAGAGTCGACTCTCCGACCTTCTGTAGCTTCCTTAGTTCATCCATCTTGGGAATATACTGGTAAATGCTATATATACAATACGCTTAAACGTCTACAGCGCACTTCTCCTACGGTTTGAAGAGGGAAGACTTCCTCTGGATGATTGGCGGGGTCCAGGGAAGCGGCGTCGACACTTCTGCGAGCGTCTTTGCGAAGGCCGCGGCGTCCGGAGGGCTTCACGTGTTCGGCAAGCGGGAGTATTACTCCAACATCAAGGGCGAACACAGTTATTTCCAGGTCAGGGTCTCGAAGAACATCATACACTCGCACGTAGATACCGTCGATATGCTGGCGACCTTCGAGGAGGAGACCATCTTCAGGCACGCGCTTGAAGTGAGGAGAGAGGGCGCGATCATCTACGACCCGGACCAGGACTCCAAACGGCTCGACCAGATTCCGACGATAGAGGCAGACGCCAGGGCCACGTTGTCGGCCGAGCTCTCCAAGAACGGTCTCTCTGCGGACGTGAAGGGGATAGTAGAGTTGGCGAGGAGACGCGGCGTCCACATCTATCCCATCCCGTACAATGATATTCTGAAGGGAGTGGGTGCGAAGTTCGGCGAGACGTCCCTGAGCGCCCTGCAAAGAATGCTGAACATCATGGCGGTCGCGGCCTCCTACGCCCTTCTATCTTACGACGAAGAGCTCGTGAAGGACGCTGTCAGGAAGCAGTTCAAGTCGAAGCCTAAGGTTGCGGAGATGAACGCAGAGGCGGTAGGCGCAGCGTACGACTACATGGAGCAGAAGTACATGGGCAGCTTCGCTTACAAACTCTCGCCGGTGAAGACGGACGACGTCAGGCTCTTTGTGAGGGGCAACTCCACTGTGGCGATGGCGAAGGAGATCGCCGGGTGCAGGCTCCAGACGTACTATCCAATCACGCCTGCCAGCGACGAAAGCGAGTATCTCGAGGCGCATTCAGAGATAGAACTCGACGGCTCGGCGGCACAGGAGAACCCACAGGCGGGCGAGGTCGCAAGCATGAAGTCGAAGGGGAACATAGTGGTCGTCCAGTCGGAAGACGAGATCGCAGCGATAACCATGGCGGTCGGCGGGGGGATAGCGGGGGTCAGGTCCTCGACCTCGACTTCGGGCCCCGGATTCTCTCTAATGGCAGAGGGCCTGGGTTACGCTGGTATGAACGAGGTGCCGGTAGTGGTCACCCTATATTCGAGGGGCGGCCCGAGCACGGGCCTGCCGACGCGCCACGAGCAGGGAGACCTGAAGTTCGCGCTGCACGCCGGTCACGGCGAATTCCCCAGGATCGTGCTCGCCAGCGGAGACCTGGAGGAGGTTTTCTACGACACGGTGAGGGCCTTCAACTACTCGGAGAGATACCAGACTCCGGTGATCCACATAGTCGACAAGGCGCTAGCGAACTCTGACGCGACGCTCCCGATGCTGGACGCAGACAAGGTGAAGATAGACAGGGGCCAGTTCGTCGGAGGCCCAATCACAGACGCCGTCAACGGCGAGTACAAGCGCTTCATGTTCGTTCCAAGCGGCATATCCCCGAGGCCTCCGGTGGGCACGAAGGGCGCGGTCTACTGGCACACCGGGGACGAGCATGACGAACTCGGCCACATCAGCGAAGACCCCACGAACCGCGACCAGATGATGGAGAAGAGGATGGGGAAGCTGGAGGTCGCGGACAA
>JASHVT010000100.1 GCA_030039515.1 Nitrososphaerales archaeon | reverse complement strand
AGGGGTCGCTGCCGCTTCGGTCCAGCCACGAGAGGTCAACCGAACGACGACCGGGCTGAGCTCAGGAGTCTCAGGTACCGTCCCCTCGGCCAGCGACCTCGAGCTGTCGGCAGAACTAAGCGGCACGCAGTTCTACCAGGGTCAGGCGATGGCCTTGAAGGTTGTCGAGACGAACACCCCGAACTATCCGAACGAGGTCTCTGCCGCCGACGACTGGGCTACGGAGAATCTGACCCTCGGTCCGTGCGGGGGCAACCTCCCCTTCGGTTTCGCCATCTTCCAAGGATACTTCTCGTCAGGTAGTTCTGCCAACACCAGCCATGCCTTGCAACTCTATGCGAGCGGCTTCTACAACTGCCCAGCCATCTTTGACATTACAGGCTACACGTTCAACCCCGACAGTAGCATCGCGACCCCTACCGGCTGCGGAGGGGGGTGCTACAGCATGGCGATGGCTTCGGACTCTACATTCTCCGGTTACCTCGCCGGCAATTCATCCGAACCGCTGTCTCCAGGCCTATACACTGTAGTCGTGGGAGACGAGTGGGGCGCAGAAGTCCTCCTCCACTTCACCGTCCTGCAAGGAAGTGAAAGCGAGTTGGTAATCCTCCCCGCTGGCACCTCCTTCACCGTCTCCTCGAGCTACGACTGCGTCGCAGGCCACTACTCCGTGCCGTTCAACTCCACAGGTCCCTCCACCCTGTCCGGCGCGTTCACCGCGCGTTCTCCAGGCGTAACGCTCTACGTCGCGACCTCCCAGCAGGCCGCCTCGCTTACGGATGGGCATCCCTCCGCCTGGCTCTACTCCACCACCCTGACGACCTCCGGCAACTTCTCCGTGCCGGTCGTCGCTGGCCCGTATCTAGTCTGGGTCGAGGGGGGAGACGCCAATTGCGGTGCGTCGATAGTAGAGCCGCTGGAGGTCCTCACGCAAGTCAACGTCACCCAGAGCATCGTCCTGAGCTAGCCCGCGCTAAGCCGAGAGCGCGTCAGGCGCTCATCGACACGAACCTGGTCGCGAGGCTACCGATCCCGTTCATCCTTGCCAGGTTCAGGACCAGAGCGGTTATCCTCTCCACCACCTGAGCCTCAGAGATGGGGCCCGCGTAGAGCGGACGCAGGTTCTTGATGCTCTTGACGAGCGAGGCCGTCGTCTCGTAGGCGTCCTTCGACGTCGCCGCCACCAAGACGTCAGCCTCCACCGGAGCGGCGCCCTCGAACATCCCGTACGGGATGTTGTTGAACGCGGTCGCGATCCAGCTGTCGGGAAGGACTGAGGCGAGCGTCTCGGCGGCCGACCCACCCTCGAGCCCGAACTTGAAGACGCCCCCTTCGACCCTCAGAGGGTTGACGATTGAAATCACGAGCTTGCCCGCGAGAGCGCTAGACAGTGGCCGCGCGACGTCCTTCATCGAAGAGAACGGCACCGCCATTATCGCAGCCTCGCTGGCCAGGCACGCGCCTCGGTAGTCCTCGCCCGTGGCTCCCGGTATCCTCGACGCGGCCTCCTTCGCCTTCGCCACGTCCCTGGAGCCTATGACCACTTCGTTCGACGCCGACAGCCTCCCGGCGAGCACGAAGCCCATGCTCCCCGTCCCTCCCAGGACAGCGACCTTCAATTCTCGAGCCTCGTCTGGGCCTTCGAGTCTTGGTGCCGGGCGAACTTGGAGTCGAGCGTCGACTTGACTCTCTCGGCCCTCTTCCACCCTATCCCCTGCGTCATAGCCAGCTCACCGGCGGTCAGCGACATTATGCGCCTGGGCGTGCCGTACTTCGCCAGTAACCTCTCCGCCAGCCTCGTGCCCACCCCCGGAAGGGATGAGACGAGATACACCTGCTGCTGGGCGAGGCTCTTCGACTTCGGCGGGCTCTCGAGCGGCATCCTCTCCAGAGGCTTCGCCCTAGCATGCGCCAGGAGCCCGGCGATGGCCATCGCGGTCTCCGCCGGACTGGCCGTGTAGAGCATCCTCAGGCCGTAGGCGAGCGTCACGTTCGCTATCGCCCCGTAGAACGCCCTCGTGTTCTTCGCCAGGCTCTCGACCTGCTTGGAGTCGCCTTCTACGAGGAGGTATGGCTTCGCGTACGAGGCGGACATCCTCGCGGCCTGATAGAAGAGCCTCGAGTCGTAGACGGAGGACACCAGGTCTCTGAGGGACTTCCTCTCGACAGCGATCTCCGGGCTCAGGACGTAGTCTGCGACCCGGAGCATGCTGTAGTAGACGCGCACGTTGAGCCTCCCGAGCTCTTCAGGGACCCCGCTCGCCTTCTCCCTCTCGTCAGCCACGACTCGGGAAGGAATCACAGAAACAGGGGAGGCAGGACGACATAAAAGCTGTAGGCGGTCAGGGCGAAGAGCGCGACGGCAGCGACAGCCACGGCCTTGTCGACCCCGCGCGCCTTGTATCGCACGAGAGAGGTGGGCTTCGGCACCGCGCCGTAGGCGCGCGACTCCATCGCCTCGGCGAGCTCGCCTGAGCGAACGACCGCGTTCACCACGAGCGGGATGAGCACCGGGATCATGTTCTTCAACCTCAGGAAGACGTTGCCCTTCTGCATCTCTAGGCCGCGGGATTTCTGGGCGTCCATTATCTGGAACGTGTCCAGCATCATCACCGGGATGAACCTGACAGCCGTGACGAAGGCGAAGACCACGTCCCTGGGCATCCTGAACGTCTTCATCACCTGCTCGAGCTCGTCAGGCGAAGCCGTGATGAAGAACAGGCTCGTCGAGACGACTATGGCCACGAACCTGACCGCGTACAACTCCGACGACACCAGGTTCCGCGTGACGAGGAAGTTGACCACGAATATCACGGCCGAGAACGTGGCGGTGAGGAACATCGTCCTCCCGACCCGGGCGAGGACCTTGGCTGTGACCGCGACCCCGGCCATGAAAGCCATGACCAGGACGAGCTCGTAGATGTACCTGGCGAGCAGGGCGCAGACGAACATCAGGATGGATATGAGCAGCTTGACCCTGGGGTCGAGCCTGTGATAGTAGGACGAGGAGCTCCTGAAGAGGAACCCTCCGCTGAGCCACATCATGGGCGTCGCCCCTCGATGAAGCGCCTTGCTCCAAGGGCGTCGACGAACGGCCGCTCGGGCTTGGCGCCGAGCTCCTGACCGAAGGCCACGAGCTGCGGCTGCGCCACCCTCGCCGAGTCCAGCGCCTCCCTTCTCTGCATGACCTCCGCCGCGGGCCCATCTGCGACTATGCGGCCTGACTTCATCACCACCACCCTGGGCTGCATCGGCCAGAGGAACTCTATGTCGTGCGAGACGATCACCACCGTCTTCCCGGCGGCGCCAAGCATTCTGACCGTGCCAGCCAGGCGCTCCTTCTGCAGCGCGTCCTGCCCCACAGTCGGCTCGTCCAGTATCACCGCGTCAGGGTCCCATGCGAGAATGCAAGCCAGCGTCAGCCGCTTCTTCTCCCCCCCGCTGAGGATCAAGGGGGACGACCCCCTGTACTCCTCCAGGCCGAAGGTCTGCAGCCCCCACGATACCCTCTTGGCGACGACGTCCGGCTCGAAGCCGAAGTTCTTCAGCGCGAACGCCATCTCGGCCTCCACGCTCTCCGAGAACAGCTGATGGTCGGGGTTCTGGAACGCCACACCCACCTTCCTCGATAGCGTCGCCGTCGTCGTGGTCCGCGTGTCCACGCCGTCGACGGAGACCCTGCCCTTCGCCGGCTTCAGGAGGCCGGTGACGTGCCTGACCAACGTCGTCTTCCCGGCGCCATTCTCTCCCACTATGGCGAGGGTCTCGCCCTTCTCGATCCTCAGGTCGACGTTGTCGAGGGCGAGCACACCGTTGGGATGGGTGAACGAGACCCCTTCGAACTCTATCAATGTCCCGCCTGCGAGATCGTCTTCGCGAGCTCGGTCCCGGTCATCATCCGGTCCCCTCGGACCAGGCCGTCGCCCGCGAGCATCTTCTGCAGCTTGGTGACCGCCGGGACCGCGACACCGTAACCCTCGGCCAGGTCTCCCATCAGGACCTCCTGCGGCGACCCGTCCAGCACCTTCCTGCCCCCGCTCATCACAACCATCTTGTCCGCCACCTCCACGAGCAGCTCCAGCCTGTGCTCCACTATGAGGAAGGTGGTCCCCAGCTCCTTCCGGAGGCGCGCGACGAGCTCGACGAGCTCCTTGGCCGTCCTCGGGTCGAGCAGCGAGGTGGGCTCGTCGAGGATGACGAGCTTCGGCCTCATCGCCAGCACGCCGGCCAGCGCCACCCTCTGCTTCTGCCCGTCGGACAGCTCGTGCGGGGCCCTCTTCGCCAGAGAAGCGATGCCCAGAAGCTCCATCGCCTCGTCGACCCTTGAGCGGATCTCGTCGTGGGGGACTCCCAGGTTCTCGAGGCCGAACGCGACGTCCCTCTCCACAGAGAACATGAAGATCTGGTTCTCCGGGTTCTGGAAGAGGAACCCTACCGTCTGCGCGAGCTCGCGCATCTCCGAGCCCTTAACGCTCCTTCCGGCCACCTTCACGTCGCCGGAGTAGTCCCCGTTGTACATGTGAGGGATAAGGCCGTTGACCGCCCTGAGGAGGGTGGACTTGCCGCACCCCGAAGGGCCGGCCAGGACCAGTATCGACCCCTCCGTCACCTCAAGTGAGAAGTCCGCCACCGCGTTCCTCGGGGCGTTGGCGTAACGGAAGCCGAAGGACTCGATCTCCAGAATGCTGGTCAAGATCTCACCCAGGAGGGGAAGCCTCAGAGCCGAGACTCGGTGGCCGCGACGTGCTCGAAGACCTTCGTCCTGGACCTAATGGCGGTGCGTATCCCGTACGAGGCCGGGACAACGTACAGAGCGACCGTCGCGTTGAAGACCGCTATCAGGACGAGGTAGGCGGGCACCTCTGCTTGCGTCACGCCGAACGACCCGAACCCGATGGGATAGGGGCGCGCCAGCACGAGCCAGTTGACCACGGTCATCACCCCCGTCCTTGCTGCGGCGCCGGCGGCGGTCGCGAGGCCCGCGAGGATCGAGGCTCTTCTCCCCCCTGCGACCCTCTGGGCTGCCACGACCCCGGCGAACATGGCCACCTCTGCGACGAAGTTGTAGAGCGGCCCTGTCGGCAGGCTCCCCGGGTTGACGAACTCGAGGGCCAAGCCGTTCAGCGCGGCGACCGCCACGCCACCCCTGAAGCCGAGGAGGAGGAGCGCGAGGAGGACGGGGATCTCCCACACGCCGTAAAGCAGGAAGCCCGCATAGGGGGCGGGAACCGTCAGGCCGTTCAACACCACGGCAAGAGCCGTGAAGAGCGCGACCATGCTGACCCAGGCTGACCTTCGCAAGCCGCCGCCACGACCTCGCTATTCTTATAATACTTTGGTAGCAACCAGCTTCCTTGTAGATGGCAAGGCGCCGCCCAAAGTCAGATGCCGAGAGACTGGCCACCCTGCTGCACCTGGTGCGGCTGGGGGCGGGTTCGTCCTTCGCGAGGATCTCCAGCAAGGAACTGGGAGAGTCCCTGAACCTGAGCCAGCAGGCCGCGTCCGTCCGACTCAGGGAACTCCAGCTGGCCGGGCTCATCGAGAGGGCGCACGCGGGGCGCGGTCTGGCCGTCCGGCTCACCGACGGCGGACTGAGGGAGGCCGAGACCTTCCTAGCCGAGACAAGCAAGAGCCTCGTGAAGGGGAAGGAAGAGCTCGGGTTCGAGGGCACGGTCTTCACGGGGCTAGGGGAGGGAGGGTACTACATCTCGCTGAAGGGGTACACGAAGACGTTCCGGAGGGCGTTGGGCTTCGAGCCGTTCCCTGGGACGCTCAACCTCCGTCTGGCCAGCGAGGACGCGATAGGGCAGCGCCGGCGGCTGGACCACCTCAAGGGGATCGAGGTCCCCGGCTTCACGGACGGCAAAAGGACGTATGGCCCGGTGAAGTGCTTCAGGGCCGAGATCGCCGGAAAGTACGCCGGTGCCGTCTTGGCGATCGAGAGGACCCACTACGACAGCTCGGTTCTCGAAGTCATCGCGCCCGTCAATCTGCGCAAGGCTATGAAGCTGAAGGACGGCGACCCCTGTTCGGTGACCGCGTACGTCGAGTGACCTCCGGGCCAGGCGCGCCTTTGCCGATGGGCTTATCTAGAATCTTGATGCCGTGACTCCGGATGCCCCGTCAGGAGATCCTCGTATTGGTGGACGAGCACGACAACGAGCTCGGAACAGACACTCGGGAGAACTGCCATGCCGGCAAGGGAAGGAGGCACAGGGCGTACACTGTCTTCCTCTTCCACGACGGCAAGATGCTCCTCCAGCAGAGGAGCCCCAAGAAGCTTCTCTGGCCCGGCGCGTGGGACGTCTCCTACACGAGCCACGTGTATCCGGGAGAGACGTACCAGCAGGCGGCGGCGAGGAAGGGGGTCCAGGAGCTCGGCGCCAGAATCCCTCAGCTCGTAGACGTGCACTCTTTCGTGTACTTCGCCCCCCAGGGGGCGAACGCGGAGAACGAGTTCTGCCGGGTCCTGATAGGAGAGTTCGACGGCAAGGTCACGCCCAACTCGGAGGAGATGGCCGCGGTGAGATGGGCAACGCTGGATCAGGTGGAGGAGGACCTGCGGACCGACCCAGACTCCTACACGCCCTGGTTCAAGCTCTCTCTCGAGGGCTTCCTGAGCCACCCGGCCTCGAAGGGCTACAGGAGAAAGGCCGCGGGGCTCAAGTGACCTCTTTCAGCTCATAGCCCAACATAGATGCGATCCGCCTCAGAGTCTCGTCGACCGCCGCCTCCGGCTCGACCTTCGTAGAATAGGACGCGGCGGTGGCGTGCCCCCCGCCATGCCCCCCGAGCTTGGCCGCGACGTGCTCCGCCACGTCCTTGCCCAGCCTGACCCCGCTCCTCTCGGCGAACCTCTGCGTGGACCGCAGGCTCACCCTGGTCTCCCCCTCCGACTCGCCGGCCGCCACCGCCACGTCGGCGCCGAGGTAGACAAGCGACCTCGCGACGTGCGCCTGGAAGGAGCCTATCAGGCTCGTCGACGCCACCCACTCTCCGACTCTGAATATCTTGAGCCTCTGCGCCCCCTTCAGCTTGGCGAGCACCTCGCCGTAGTCGGGGTCCATCCTGAGCTCCCTCCTCGCCTCGGCCAGGTCCGCCCCCCGGTCAAGCAGGGCGACCACCGTCCGCAGTCCCTCGGGCCCGGCTATCGTGAGGTGCGACGAGTCGAACATTATCGCCTCGAGGAGCGCCTGTGCGACGTCCCTCTCTACGTCGAGCCCCTTCCTGAAGAAGATGCGGCAGACCACCTCGGCGGCGGATGTCGCGGCCTCGTCAACGATCATGTGGTCGTACACCCCTCCCTCTCGGATCGGATGATGGTCGACGAGGACCTTCACCCCTCTCGAGTCCTCCATCTTCGCCCTCCAGTCGTCGAGCAGCTCCTCGTCGCCCACGTCCACCGCGACGCAGAGGTCGTAGTCCTCGCTCCACTTCTCGGCACCCTCGTGCGGGAACCTCTTGCTGAGCTTCGCCGTCAGGGCGGTCACCCCGCCCGGCGTCCCTATCGTCACGCGGCACCAGGGCGCCAACTTCCTGATCAGAGAAGACATCGCGTAGGCCGAGAGATAGGCGTCGGGGTCCGCGTTCCTATGGCAGATTACCGCCGCTGTGCGCAGGGACTTTGGGTCTGTGAACGGGAAGTCTTCGGGCCTTTCCTGGGCCATGGGTGGGCGCAGGCCTAGGCGTCGCCGGGCGGCTGCGTCTGCGCCGCCTTGGGCTTCACCGCGTCGTCGATCTTGCCCTGGAGCTCCTTGAGATTTTCCCTGAACCTCGACTCTTGCTTCGCCAGGACCATCTTCCTCGTCCCCGCAAGCTCCTTCTTCTCGGTCAGCTCCTTCATGACCTCGCTCTTCTGGACCTTCACGAGCAGGTTCCCTGCGAACTTGTAGACCGCCTCGTCGTCCGCTGCCCTGCCGAGCTCCTCCAAGGCCTTGTCCGTCTCGCTCAGCTCCATCTCTACCTGCTGCTTCTGCACCAGGACCGCTTGGAGGTTCTGCTGTATCTGCTCGAACCTGGCCAGCTGTTCCCTTAGGTACGGCGGCAGCTCCGGCTGACTCAATTCTCGTTTCGCGACCGATTCTTGCTGCTTAAAGTCTTTTGGCACTTGACTACAAAGCTGGCGTTGGGTAAGGCGCCAGACCTCCGTCTGATCCTCTGTCAAAAAGTCGTTGGCCGCACTAAGGAGTGCCCTTA
>JASHVT010000099.1 GCA_030039515.1 Nitrososphaerales archaeon | reverse complement strand
TCCATCTTCGACACATATGTCCTCGTCCTGCGCAACGCGGACCTGGGGAGGTTTCTCTCGCGCCGCTTCAGGGAGGTCTCGATCCACGAGACCCAGTTGGGCGGGTCCATAGTGGCCAAGTGCGTGAAGGCGGGCTAGGTACGGCGAGGCTAGGCCCTCTTCGAGAGCTCGAGGAGGAGCCTTTCGGCGTGGGCGACAGGGATCCTGCAGCCCGCCGCCTTCGCGTGCCCTCCTCCGCTCCCTCCGAGCCGGCCGGAGAGCTCCGCGAGCGTCCTCCCCAGGTGTACCTTGCAGTCAGAGGTGCCTCTGAGGCTCACCTCGTACCATCCCTCGTTCTTCTCCTTGAGGGCGACCCCGAGCGGGACCCCGAAGGCCCCGATCAGCAGCTTCGCGACGTTCCCCGTCGAGTACTGGTCGGTTATCATGTACGCAAGCCTCCCTTGCTTCTTTCCGCCTGCCTTGACTTCATCGGCGAGCGCGGTCATCTCGGCGAGCTGCTCCTCAGCAGCCTCCGGGACTCCCTCCATCTCGTGGGGCTGTTTCATGTCGGCTAGCTCCGACACTATCCTCTCGGCGAAGCCGGGCGTCCCTGCCCTCCTTCCCAGAGCGTACGAGAGCATCGTGGCCTCCAGGAGGACCATCTGACGGTCGAACTGCTCCATCATCTTCTTGGAGAGCGGGGAGTCGTCCATGTAGTCTGTGACCGCGCCGTAGAGAGCTATCTTCCTCGCCGAGAGGGGGAGGGACTTCTCGAAGGTCTTGTAGGCGAGTACGCTCGAGCACTCCTTCTCGTCGTGGACGAGCCTGACGCCGGCGCGTCTCAGCTTGTTCCTCGTCGTCGTGCTCATCGCATGGTGGTCGATGTAGGTGAAGGTGGCCCTAGCCGTGACCTTCCTCGCCTCTGACAGGAAGTCCTCCAGGTCCGCGTTGTCTGTTCCGAGGTCGCAGAGCACGAGCCCGTCGATGTCCCGCGGCGCCTCCTTCATGTTGGCTATCAGGTCGTCGTAGTCTGAGAGGACCACCGATGCCCGCGTGGACGCCGCGACTATGGCCGCGGCCCCGAGCCCGTCGACATCTTTCCTGTGAGAGATGCATACGACTCGCAAATTGCGACTCGACCCTCTACCCCATGATATAAGCAGAGACAAGATGCAAGGTTACATGTGGCATGCTGGCGGACAGCCGAAGCTGGACTCGCCAGGTTCTGCTGTTCTACGAGATGGGATGGATTGAGGCCTCTGCATCAGAGGGGCTGTAACTCATCGATCCTCGACCCGCATTTCGCCCAGAAGCTTTCTCATTTCTTCTACCGACGCGTTCCCCGTCCCGTACCGACCATGTCGAGGACGGCGGTCGCCCTCTTGAGCAGGATTCCGCCGCCTGTGTCTCTACCTCGAGACGGGTCCCCTCCGTAAACCCATGCTTCCGCCTCGGTCGAATGGGCAAAGTCACCCGACCCTTCCTAGTCACCGCTGTGTGCTCCCTCAAACTCTCCGCGATGGACACTGGGGTAGCGCTACTTGATGGTGGCGACTTGGGGCTGGATGTCCGATTTGTCAAATCCGTCAAAGCCATTTGACAACGCCGAATAGCTCCCGGAGAGCCCAAGACAGCGTCGCTTGAGGGCCACAGCCGTAGTCGCAGGGTTCTCCGCGCTGGCCTATGGCATAGCGCTCGTCGTCATAGGCTCCGTCTGGTCCGCCGGGGCCGTCGCCTCGCTGTTCGAGGACTTGGGATTCGTCATGGTAGCCGCCGGGTCGATGATGACCGCCTACGGAGCGGTGGGGGGCCGAGCGGACGCGACCTACGCGCCTCTTCTAGCAGGGAGACTCAAGTCAGGGCGAGTGGCCCAGAGAGAGCCGTCGCTCGCCAGGCCCGCCGGACCTTCCGCCGCGCCGAGCCTCGCTAGGCCTGCTTCAGGTCCGATAGGATCGTCTTCTTCGGCGTACGCCTTCTCCTCAGGTAGTACAGGTCGGCTGCGACCACGACAGCAATCGCAGCGACGAGCCCTAGGATCAGGTAGTCGTTCGACAGGAACCCCAGAGCCGAGGAAGAAGACACAGTGAGGCTCAGGCTAGAAGTGAACGAGCCGCCTCCCTCGTATGTGACCTGCGCGTAGACCACAGCCTTTCCGGTCGTCTGGGATACGAAGCTCGCCTGCGCCTCGCCGTTCGACCCCGTCTGCTCGCTCTGGGGGCTGACGGACCCGATGCTCGAGCTCCAGCTGACCTCCGCGCCTTGGACAGGCTCTCCCTGCAGGCTCACCACCACGGTGAGGGTGACCGGGTTCCCCTGCTTGGGCCCAGAAGACGCTGAGCTCGGGGCGACGATCACCGACCTGAATGGCGCAGACTCGACCTCGACCTGCGCGGACGACGGGAGAAGCCCTTGGGAGGTCGCGGTGAACGTCGCGGTTCCTGGGGACTTCAGCACAAGTGGGAACGTGAGATAGCTTGAGCCAGCCGGGACGGTGAGGTTCAGCGGCGACGCCAGCACGCTCAGGTTCGACGCAGTGAGCGTGATGCCGACATCGGCGCGCGCTGTTACAGGCTCGCCGCTGCTGTCGACCAGCTGCACGGCCCCGATGCCGTCGTTCGTCAGGCCTATTCCCGGTTGAGGCGCGAACGTCAGGGTGGTGCCCGAAGCGCCTGGGACGGTCGTGGTCACTGTGATAGGCTGCGGCGACGTCAAGTCTTGTGCGAAGATGCTCACGCTCGCGGTCCCGGGTACGGTCGAGGTCTGTATCGGGATGAGCACAGAGTCCTGGCCCTTCTCCAGTATCGCCGATCCCTTCACGCCCACGATGCTCGGACTCGAGGAGGAGAAGTTGATCACAATGTCGCTAGGAGCTACGGCAGGCTTTCCCTGCTGAGACATTACCTGTACCGCGATGTCGTCGAAGGACCGCCCGTTCGCTGGCAGGTTCAGCTGCGTGGTCGCTGCCTCAAGGGCGTATGGAGCTTGGCCATATGATGTGAGAGTGCCCGTCGCCGGGTTGAGGCAGTTGCAGAATGCCACCGCGGTGACTTGCGTGCTCCCGACCAGGTATGTGGTGGAGGTGTTCCCCACGCCAAACGACTGGCCTTGGTAGATGTCCACCACGCTGTCGACCGTCGCGACAGAGGGGGTCGACGAAGTGAGGTCCACCGACAAGGTCGCGGGCGCGACAGCAGGGGTCCCGCCCGTCCCGGTCAGGTACACGTATACCGACTGGTAGGACTCGTTGTCGGCTAGGAGGACTGACGGCATGAAGTCGAGATGGATCGAGGTCGGCGCAGACGGAGGCTCGACCGTCTCCGTGAACCCGTACGAAGTGAGCCCTGTGACGGCGGATGTGATCGTGGCCGACTCGGGGTTCTGGACGTCCCCCGTCGAATACATGAACTCGGCATAGGTCGTCCCGGCGTAGATCGTCACGTTCTGAAATTGTGGCGGGATGTTCACCAGAGAGAAGTTGCTCGATGTCAGCGACACCGATATGTCCGCGGGGGCGACGACCGGGTTCCCGGACTGGTCTTCGAGCCACACCGTGCCCTCGAGCGTCGAGTCGGGCGGAGACGGGGTGACTGACTCGACCTTCAGCTGCGTAGGAGTCGAACCCACGACATCCACAGTCACCGTCGTGCTCTTCAGGCCCAGCGCTGAGATGCTGATGGTAGCGCTCCCGGTCAGCAGCCCCGTGGTGTAGGTCGCGCTTGCGAGGACCTGTCCCGAGCCGATTGAGAGCAGCCCTGTGACATTAAGAATCCTGGTGTCCGAGCTCGAAAGAGTGACGGCGGTCGGGGCTGTCGCCTCCGCCGGGTTTCCATAATTGTCAACCAGCTCCAGCGCCACCGTGCCGTTCGATTCGGGCTGCGCCGCCTGTTGGTTCGGCGCCGCGTAGGCTTCGATGGCAGTCGGGAAGCCGCTGAGGAGTCCGGTCTTCACCTGTACCGAGCCCGAGTTCTCGCCCTGGGCTGAGGCCGAGATGGTCGTCGAGCCCGGGGACGTCGTCGTTGTGAGATTTACGATGGCGTAGTTGCCCACCGCTGGTATGGTGACGCTCGAGGGGACCTGCCCCACTCCCGGGTTCGAGCTCGAGAGAAAGACCTGGAGAGGCCCCGACGCTATCGCGGGCTTGTTCTGAGACCCAGTCAGAGAGACCACCAGGACCGCGTGAGAGAGGCCGTCGGCAGGGACGACGCTGACGAGGGGGGTGACCTTCAGCGAGTTCGACTGGACTGCCGCCTGCGTTGCCCCTGGCATCGCCGCGGCGAACATCGAGAGGACCAGAGCGAGCACGATAGCCATCGCCAGGAGGGGCCCTCTGCGCACAATCCGTGAGTCGAGGCTAGAGACTTAAACGTTCTTCACTCATGCTGTCGCTTCAGCTCCAATGCCGGTCAAAGGCGCTGAGGGGTAACATGATAAGTGCCTTACAAGAGCCTTGTCAAGCGTCACATGACGTCGCTTCAGAAGAAGGTGGTCGTTCTTGTACTACTCCTCCTGCTCCTTGCATCGGCTATAGTGGGAATACTCCTAGCCGTATGACCGCAGTTTCTCCCAAGGGAGTCCGTTCGGCCTACTCAGCCGGCTCGCCGTTCTACGGCATCTGAGAATTACTGGAATGCGTCGCCTATTATGACCCAGTTCCCGTTCGTATTCCCAAAGTCTACGTTCAGCGTGTTAGGAGATGCTTGGCTGCTGTACTCGTAGCCTCCAGAGTTGGAGTTTTGCGAAACACTGTTTCCGATTAGCGTAAAGCCTGTTCCCGCAGCCAGCGTTGCTCTTTGGTTCACCGCGGCGATCCCTACAACTAGGTCATCGGGTTGAGTCGTGGTCATGGAAACTGATGGGTCGCCATTGCTGCCACTCGCTGTCTTTGCCGCTCCGTCGAATATGCTTGATGCCGAGGTCGTGTTCGCGCCGCTCACCGAGAAGACCTCCACGACCCAACCTCCGGAGTCTGCGCTGGAGCTGAACTTGATCGAGTCACTCGAAAGCGTTGCTGCGGAAACCGCGTACCAGCACTGGAGCTCTGTCGAAGACGCCACGCTCGTGCGCAGGTTCCATAACAGTCCATCGGCGTCGGATATTGAAAGGGTCAGTCCTGTGTTGGCCGTGTCCGCGCATGCATACACTACGTCGTTGGTCTGGCTGGTGCTGATGGTAAGGCTGGTGGATGTACTGCTTCCCGCGTCCGCGATCGCATGACTATCTGCGTTCGTATCAAGCGCAGGCGCCTGCCTCAGGCTGAACGCCGCGGACACAACGACAGCCCCGCTGACTCCCTCAGAAGGGTCGCTCACCACCACCCATCCCGCGGAGGTGGTCGTGATGGTAAGATCGGTGGAGCTCGGAATTGTCCCGGCGGACGTAGTAAGGAAGTAGTTTGTACTTGGGCATGTAGTAAGGGTCGAACTCGTCTCGAAACAGTAGTCGTAGACGTGCGACGGGATGTAACCTGAGCTAGCTGGCTTGAGAAGCACGGTCGTGGCGACTCCGCTGAATCCCTCAGGGGGGTCAATCACGAGGTTCGGCTTCGAAGTCACCGTCGTCGTTATTGTCGAGGTCTCCATGCTTAGTATGGTCGTAGTGCTCGTCGAACTGCTGAAGATTGTCGTGGTGGAGTATTCCGTGGCGGTACCGATCTCGGAGGTGGAGCTGCTGTATAGGGTGGCGGTCGGGTAAGTCGTCTTGGTTGTAGAGTACAGGGTGGTAGTGGGGCTCGAAATTATTGTCGTTGAGTACTCTGTGGCGGTTGCGTAGGTCGAAGAGCTGGGGGAGAGAATTGTGGTAGTGGCATAGACGGAGGAGCTCGTGGACGAGAGCCCTGTGATGGTCGTGTAGGACGTGGTGAAGAGCGTGGTGGTTGCAGTAGAGCTGAAGCTGGTACTGTAAAGGGTAGTTGAGGGACTAGAAGTCTGGTAGGTAGTGTAGAGAGTGGTCGTCGGAGTGGACGTGGTGTATGTGGTGTAGTGGTCGTCATACACTTCGCTGGATGTGGTGTACGTGGAGAACTTGGTCGTGGTAGCGCTCGACGTGGAGTACGTAGTGTAGAGAGTGGTCGTCGGAGATGTGATAGTCGATGTACTGTAGATGGTGGTCGTTGCGTAGGCCGAACTACTTGTCGAGCGGATGGTGGTAATGGTCGTAGAGGA
>JASHVT010000098.1 GCA_030039515.1 Nitrososphaerales archaeon | reverse complement strand
AGCCAGAGTGGCTGACGCACCTGCCGAACCTTGAAGTCTCCTCCAGCGACTACTACCTGGAGACCTTCGACTTCAACACAGGATCGGCGGTCCTGGGCGCCAACCCGAACTACCAGAGGACTGACTGGCAGGTCAACGCGAGCGACAACGTATTCGCCTCCGGAGTCTCGAGCATCACGCTCGGCGGCGACGGAAGCGGAGTCACGCTCTCGCCGATCCAGGAGCTGATGTACAACCCAGGCGGTAGCACCTTCCTCGGCGTTACATCCGGTAGCACGGGAGAGGTCGGTATCCCTGGCGCTAACATCACACTCGCATCCAGCGGTCACACTGAGCTCAACGGCATCACCATCTACAAGTGGAACGGTCACCACGGCTACACAGCACAGACATTGGGCGGCACCGGGGTGGGCGTCACCCTGAGTTGCAGCACGGCGGGCCAATGCAGCGGCTCGCTGACCAATACCGGGCACCTGACAGCCGGGACGTACGAAGTCGTCTTCAAGGCGACCTACACGTTCCTTGGTCTGCCACGCGTCTGGTACCAGTTCACTGGTTTCACCATATCTTAGATAGGTTAGCAATTGAGACCTTCGGGTCTCAATTGCCTCCCCCTTTTCCGGAAATAAAGCGAGAATCTGCGAAGCTATTCGTAGCCAACGCACCCCGGAGCCAGGTTGTTTTCAAGTCCCTAGTGGTGCCACTGAGGGTTATATCGCACCGGAATGTGCGCTGACCGTGCACGCCATAGTGAAGGGGAACTACTTCAGGCTCTCTGCCCAGGTGGAGAGCGTCCTGAAGCAGCTTGGTTTCAAGTTCATCGTGAACGGAGGAGGAAGCGTGACCGAGTACGAAGTGCAGGAGCCCTGCAAGTTCATCGTCTCCGTCAGGGACGCGTCGGGCTCCTCCTTCAGGTTCCCTTTGATCGCTAGCACCAAGATAGAGACCATAATAGAGCTACGAAGGATGGTCGGAGGCGAGAAGAACCAGGAGTCGCTTCGAAGGGCTGCGGGCAGCCTTGCTGGAGCTCTGTCGGCGCAGTTCCCGAAGCTGAAGTGGAAGGACTCTGACGAGATGGTGTAGCTCAGGTCGGGATGGCTGCGCCATCCTGGTGCATAGGTCTCAGTTCCGCGGTCTTGAGGAGGACGGCCTGGTCGTTCTCTGTTACCTCTTCCGTCATCACGAAGATCCTGCCCTTCGCGCGCTCCTCTAGCCTCATTACCGAAGCATAATAGAGCGCTTGTGAGAGAGGGAGGCCGATCATAAGCCCAAAGACGAGGGGGAAGAAGAGTATGAACGGACTGACCAGGTAGACGCTCCCAAACATGGCTACCAGCGCAAGGACGCCCCCCACCATTATCAGGACCCCGTGCCGGTAGGTCGCCGTGGCGTCTATCCTGGTCACCCTCCCCTCCCCGTAGGGCTTTGGAAGGGACGCTCTAAGGCCGCCGAACCTGTAGGCGCATATAGCTATGCCGATGACCGCGGCGATCGCCAGGGGCACGTAGAGGAGGGCCCCGAAGAGCCCGGCATAGACCGTGAACGCCAGCCCGGCGCCGCAGACCGCGAGCGAGAAGGCAAGGCTCGCGATCGATGGCCTGGCCCTCCGCATGTACACCGGTTCGAACACAATGCTCGCCCTCCAGAGGCCGGTTCCTACTTGAACTTCTCCCTCATCTTCGCGTCTTTTCTGTCCTTCTTCGACTTCCTTCTCACAAGCTCAACGACCCCGACGACGGCGACCAAGACGACCGCCGCGTATCCCACGAGGTAGGTGTAGTTGGGTGGTGGCGTGCTAAAACCCACCAGCGTGTAGGTGAACACCTTCTCGACCTCTATCTCCGTGACCTGCTTCATGCTCTCCATCACTCCCGTCGTCGCGTTGTACCTCATGTAGAAGGAAGCCGGGGGGATCTCGTAGTTGACTGGGAGAGGGGTGATGGACATGTTGACGTCTATCAGCCCGGCGCTCTTCGCAAGCGAGGCGTTGATGTGGTATGCGGTGGATACCGTGAAGTAGCCGGACCCATTGTAGTCGTTGGACGTCTCGTTCAGCTCCAGGTTCGTTACGGAGCCGGGCGAGAGGTCGGTGTAGATGACCGGCCAAAACCCGAGGTTCCCGGTGTAGGTCAGGTTGTCGAAGGGATTGAATATGGTGGTCAGGTTCTTCACCTCCGTCGAGTTCGTTATCGCCGTTTCGTTGAGGCTGATCACGTTCAGAGAGTAGCCGAAGTCGCCCAAGCTGCCGGCTGTGTTCACCGTCAGCACATCTATCTGCTCGCCTACCGTAGAGGTCGAAGAAATGTTCCCGTTCGGGGTCGCGTACGTGGTGAATATCGAGTAGCTGTAAGTCATGCTGTCCCCTGGGACTATCCCTGCCGTGTGCGCCTGCACCGCCCCCGTCAGGAGGAGGGTGACCACTACCGCCAGGCACAGGGCCCTAAGCTTGAGCGGCAACACTCTCAGGAGCGTCCTTCCCCTTCAAAAACAATTCGTGTACCTCCCTCGCGAAGTGGCAGGCTGCCATCCTACCGGGCTCTACCTCCTCGAGCGGAGGCTCGGTCTGGGCGCAGATATCCCTGGCGAAGGCGCAGCGGGGGTGGAACCTGCATCCCGAAGGCGGCGCGATGTTTGTTGGGATCTCACCCTTCGCCAGAACCTTGATCTTTGGCGCCGCGGGGTCGGGGACGGGGACCGCGGCCGTGAGCGCGCGGGTGTAGGGGTGGTAGGGGGCCGAGACCACGCCGACGGCAGGCCCGCTCTCCACTATCTTCCCCACGTACATTATGGCGAGCTCGTCCACCATGTCCTTCGAGAGGGCCAGATCGTGGGTTATCATCAGTATCGAGGTGCCTCTCTTCTCGCGTATGGAGAGAAGGACGTTGATGACCTCTGCCCTGATCGACACGTCGAGCATGGACACGGGCTCGTCAGCAAGGATGAGCTCAGGGTCGAGGACCAGTGCCCGCGCTATCGCCACCCTCTGCCTCTGCCCTCCTGAGAGTTCGTGCGGGTACCGCCAGAGGAACTCCTCCGGAGGGACGATCTGCACGTCCCTGAGAGCTTTGGTCACTTTCTCGATCGCCTCTTCTCTGGACCTCGCCAGCTTGTTGATCCAAAGCCCCTCGGATATTATGTCGAAGATGGTCATGCGCGGGTTCATCGACTCGTAAGGGTCCTGGAAAACGACCTGCAGCTTCGGCCTGACCTTCTTCAGCTCGGACTTCGACAGCTTGGTCAGGTCCTGCCCGTCGAACAATATCGCGCCGGAGCTGGGGCGCGTGAGCATCAGGGTGGTTCGCACGACGGTCGTCTTTCCTGAGCCGCTCTCGCCTGCGAGGCCGAACACCTGTCCCTTCTTGACCCTGAAGGAGACGTCTTCTACTGCGTGGACCTTCCCGACGGTGCTCCCGCCGAGAGACTCCAGGAACGACCTTCTCACGGCGAAGAACTTTGTGAGGTGCTGAACGTCGAGCAAAACGTCCGGGTCTACGCTCACTTCTGAGCCCTCCGTCCCTCGTTGATCTCCTCCCAGAAGTGGCAGGCGACCCTGTGCCCAGGCCTGACTTCCAGGAGCTTGGGCTCCTCTTCGCGACAGACGTCTTTGGCGTACGGGCACCTCGGATTGAACCTGCAGCCAGAAGGGGGCTCTATGAGGTCCGGCGGCGCACCGGGCACCGAGGATAGCGGTTCCCTGGGGCGTCTTATGTCAGCGAAA
>JASHVT010000097.1 GCA_030039515.1 Nitrososphaerales archaeon | reverse complement strand
ACCCCGGTAGTGCCGTACACGCACCCCGTGTTGGGCACGTAGACGTCGCCCGTGCTCGGGTCGACCCCGGGGACAGATGGGAACTGGCCAACTGAGACTAGGGTACCAGGCCCCCCACTGGTGACGAGCGTCTGGTTGTACGCTACAGAGGAGATGTACATGTCACCGTTGCTCGGGTCGAACACCGGGTCTGACAGGTCCGCGGGGACGTTGCATCCCTGGCCGCAGGGCTGGGTGAAGTTGGCGTCGTTCTGGACTATGCTCGCGGTCGCCCCCTGTATCAACGACCCGTGGTTCCCGCAGACATAGAAGACGACCCCAGTGGCGTTGTCGACCCCGAGGTAGCCAGAGTCGCCGCATGTCACGCTCGTCAGGTTGGCGAGCACACTCTCTCCCGAGATAGCCACGAGGCCGGTCGCGACGGGGACGTAGAAGTTCCCTGCCGCAAGGACGATCCCCGTGCCGATGTCCGAGAGCTCGACGTTCTGGACCGTGGCGACGACCGTGGTACCCGATATCACTGACACCGTGTCTTCGCCCTGTTGCCCCCCGCTGCCTGCGTTCGCCACGTAGATGTATCCGGTCGCGGGATTCAGCACAGGAATCGAAGGAAGATATCCAACGGTTATCGGCTCAAAAGGGCTCTGCGCGAGGGCCTTCATAGGTACTGTCGCGGCGAAGACGAGGAGGGCTACCAGTACTAGTACTGTCCCCTTCACGTGCCAGCAAGCCCGTGTCCGATATTAATGGCTTGTTGGTTCACCACAAGCTCTGTCCCGTCGGTTCCAAACAGTCGAGCCCGTCCCTGACCTTCCGTAATTCCTTCCGAGCGTGTCGATAGCGAGCCCGAGGAGCCCGCAACTCCCTCCGAGGAGCGGCACTCCGAAATTGGGAGGCTCCCCTCGCCGAGCCTTCCTCGTTCCAGCGCATCCAGGAGAACCAGGAGTGATGCACTGACGCTGCGTGACATATTGCGCTCGCCTCACTCATTGATGTCAATGACGGAGTCATCCAACCAAGTCCTAGATGAGGACGTAAAACGGGGTTAAGGAAGCTCAGGGAGCTCTTGAAAGACCAAAGCAAGCTCGAACTGTGGGCCAACGAGACGCTCGATATGTCCAGGATGCGGAAGAGTTGAGTGCGCCTGTAGCCTCCTCGCTGCGGGACCTGACTGCGAACCTGATTCCCGTGGTCAAGAGGCGAGTCCTCGCAACCTTTGAGCGCTCGAGAGAGGATGTGGAAGCCCGGAGGGATTCGGAACATTTTGGTGCTGAGGGTGGGCTCGAGAATGAGAGGTCACTTCTCTGTTGAGCTTTGTCCACCCCAGCGCGCCAATTGGGGATCATCGTTCTAGGCAGCTGCCCCGACCTCGGAAGCATGGGTGGCCTTCCCCGCGACCTCCTTCTCGACGCGGCCGACGGGAGAGAGTGCCATGAGGGCCAGGTATATCACGCAGGGGCCAAGCAGCGCAAGAAAGTCATTAAGCAGCTCTATTGCAAAGGTGAGATCATTCAGGGTCGATACTATGAAGAGCAAGAAGGCAGACCCCACCAGCAGCAGGTGCCTCTTCATGGTCTTGTCGCGCGTCCTTCGAGCGCCGACAATCAAGGCGGCCGCCGAATACGCCAGTACACCAAAGATCGCCAGACCTGCCTGAGCGTTGAATGCGGAAGAACCGGCGAGCGAGTTAATCCAAGCTGGCGTGCCCGGTAACCCCGCGATGCTCCCTACAAGAAACACGAATCCAACATCGCCAAAGAGCAGAAGATAGCCGACGAACCTCCCCTGCCTCCAGCGGAGCGTGTTGGAGTGGAAGAAATCCAATTCGATGGTGGTCAGAATCGAGACGTCTACGAATACGAAGACGACAAGTATCAACATGACCAACAAGATGAAGGAGGAGAGGGAGGAGAGCAGAGTTGAGAAGGGAACGATGTTCGTGAGGTCACTGAGGAACGCTACCAGGACGATTGCGACTGCCCAAGTGGCCCGGCTCCGGTAGAGGCGGCTTGTGAATGCCCGCCCTATCTCAATGCCTCTGTATGCTGCAACTGCGAGGACGATGTCGGCAACGATGAAACTTAGCTGGTTTGTTGTCGACACTATGTCAATGGACGAACGGCATTACCTCCATTCCTGTGTTGCTGACCGAGAAGCGGAAGTATCCATGAATTGGTGGGAGGCCTAGCATCTTCTTCACGCGGAAGAGCGGTGTTATGGCAAGGCCCTGCTCGAAAAGCCTCATCTCGATTACCCCGTCGAAAATCTGCTCCATCGTCGTAAGGGTGTTCGGGGGGTGCATCCCGTCTTCAGCTAAGGCGAATACCACAGAGTCCTGCTGCTTCAGGTCAGACAGGAGCTGTGACCAGTAGGAATACATCGACTCGACGGGATTCAGCACAAGGAGCGGAGACAGAACATCGGTGGCAACCCTCGCCCGTCTGTCCCTGTTCCTATGGACAGCCTCTTTGATGTTGAAGCTTATCGACGTAGCATCCCTCAAGTCGCACTTGACGGACGAGCCCGAGCTGGATATCCACTCGGGGACCCTTTCCGTGCTGATCCCTACGCCCTTCATGTCTCTGAGGACGTCGGAGACAGGTCTGTGGGTCACGTAGAGACAGTAGTCTCCCTGTACGAGACCGGTGCGTACGAACCAATATCCGAGAACCTCCTTCCCTATCCCTGGGGGTCCCACGATGAGAATCGAGGACCTGTCGGGATAACCGCCGCTGCCGAGCACGTTGTCGAAGGTCGGGACCCCGGTAGAAACCAACTGAGAGGGCTCGACTATCGTACCTCAGGAGATAAGACTATGCAGTGGTCGAACTACGTTGGGCCACACACGAGATGAGCAAGACTGTGACAGAGCAAGAATCCGACCCTGTCGGAGAGAAGGAGCCCATTCTGAGCTTATCTATCACGGGCCCGGAGGGAACCGTCCGTCTTTCCGTACGAGTCCTGTTTCCCCCGTTTAGACTCCGTTTTTCGCATCTTCTCTACTTCGCGTGAAGTACTTGACCTCCACCATTAGCCGCGAGCTACGAGTCTAGGGGATGTGTGCCGCAAGGCATGCGCCTACCTTGGGCGAATCTTAGGCGCCACCTGCTCGTTAGGTGGAGATGGGTTCTATTCCCGTCGGGCCCACACTCATACGAGTCCGAGTCCTTCCGTCTCGCAACGCTCCTCCAAT
>JASHVT010000096.1 GCA_030039515.1 Nitrososphaerales archaeon | reverse complement strand
GGAGAGGAGAAGATGGGCGAGTACAGGAACTACATACAGAACGTGCCTCACCTGGAGAGGCCGGTCATACTGGACTCGTCGAACATCCTGCTGGCCTACTCGCTCGGCGTCGACGAGCTGATGGGGGTGACGGCGCCTCCCCGCGCACAGTACCTCCGGATGATAATGAGCGAGGCGAACAGGATAATCTCGCACATGTACTTCCTGGGGATAATGGGGATCTTCGTCGGCCATTCCACGATGATAGAGTGGGCGATGGGCGACAGGGACTTCTGGATCGACTTCGCCGAGAGGATAGGAGGGGCCCGCGTGACCTTCGCCTACATCATCCCCGGGGGGGTCAGGAACGACATGCCCCAGTTCGCGGTGGAGAAGGGCCTCAAGACGTGCGACTGGTTCGACAAGAGGATGGACGAGTACGAGAAGATATTCCTGAAGAACCCGGTCTTCGAGCAGCGCTCGCGGGGGGTCGGCGTGCTCTCGAGCAGGGACGCCGTCGACCTCGGCGCGACGGGGACCGTGCTGAGGGCGTCAGGCGTCAGGCACGACCTGAGGAGGGACGAGCCCTACTGCGCATACCCGGAGGTCGACTTCCAGGTGCCCGTCCTCGACGACGGGGACTCGTGGGCGAGGTCGTACGTCGCGCTCCTGGAGATGCGCGAGTCCGTGAAGATAATCCGCCAGTGCCTGCAGAAGATCCCGCCCGGGCCGGTCAGGCTGAAGCTCGGTCCGCAGCCGCGCGTCCCGGCAGGGGAGGTGTACTCGAGGACGGAGGCGGCGAGAGGGGAGATGAGCTACCACATAGTGAGCGACGGCTCCCCGAGGCCCTACAGGCTCAAGATAGGCACGCCGAGCTTCAAGAACCTGAGGGCGCTGCCGGACCTCCTTAGGAACGTCCACGTCGCGGACATACCGGTCATCTATTGGAGTTTGAATTATTGGCCGGTCGAAGCGGACCGATAGTTGAGCCACCAGGATTCAAACCAGTTCGCTTTGCGTTGCATGCGACCTCGGCCTCTTTGATGTAGGCATCCCTTCCAAGCCTAATCCTCAATAGCAGTGAGTCCCAAGCGGCTTCGAAGTCGGCGATCCTCCCCACGGCATTCGCACTGTACTGTTCTAGCACGAGTTCTTTCTTTGCTACCTTCTCCGGATGCTTCATTGGAACGATTTCCAGCATCTTCCGGACATCCTCTCGTCTCGTTCTTCTTCAGTTGATAGAGAACGGTCGACTCGGCTGTTTTTGGACTTGGATAGCTCAATCCGTACAGCTTGGCGATTTTCGCGGCTGAAAGCCTCTCAAGCAGGTACAGCCTCTCAAGATCTTCTTTCTTCGGTGGCCAAGGCAGACTTACGGGCAATACCTTGGAATGTCAACAGCGTATTTAACGGCCCACGACTCCGCATCTGTTTGCAGGCCAAAGCTTAACTAAAAATCCCGCGAGGCCGTAGTGTGGCGACGGAAGACGACATCCTGAAGGAGCTCCAGGAGATCCACAAGCTCCTGACGCCCGCTCCGCCCCCTCCCGCGCCTCCCAAGAAGGGTCTGATGGGGGAGTTCAAGGACTTCCTGACCACCTACAAGGTGCTGGGCCTCGCGGTCGCGTTCATACTGGGCCTCTACCTGGGGATGCTAGTCCAGGCGCTCGTCAAGGACCTGATCCTCCCCACCATCGGGATCCCTCTAGGCCCGATAGTCGGGAACCTCGCCACCTACTCCGTCATGTTCGCGCACCAGACCTTCGGGGTCGGCGACTTCCTCAACAACCTGATCACGTTCATCATCGTAGCGTTCGTGATCTTCCTCATCGTGAGGGCGGCGAACAGGTACAAGATCGCCTGAGCCCGTCTTGTGAACCAAGTTTCACAACCCCATCTAACGTTATTGTCAGCGTGAGTCATGTCCGGACGGCGGGACGTCTGGTCCGATATCACGATGAGCAGCAACTTCGAAAAAGGATGGAAGGCCCAAGAAAACAGCGAGCCCTTCCCTAAGCAGGTCCGCGATGCGGTCCGCGGCCCTGAGCCCATGCGCCCGCAGATCCAAAAGGCGACCCAGCAACTGACCGGGGAGATCAACAGGCTGGACCAGGCGGCGAACAGGCTCAAGCAGAGGGAGAGCTCCATCTTCAAGAAAACAGTGACAGCAGTCCAGGCGCACGACCAGGAGTCCAGCAAGGCGTACTCCAACGAGCTGTCGGAGGTCCGCAAGATGCAGAAGATAGTCACCCAGTCCAAGATAGCGCTTGAACAGATCACCACAAGGCTCCAGACGGTCACAGACATCGGCGACTTCGCGGCGACCATAGCGCCGGCGATCGGCGTCATCAAGAACGTCCGCGCGACCCTAGGGGAGGCGATGCCGGACGCGCAGGGGGCGCTCGGCGAGATCGGCGCGCAGCTCAGCTCCATCATGTCAGACGTGGGCAACATAACCGGGACCACCTTCTACCAGGCGGAGAACAGCGAGGAGGCGAACAAGATCCTCTCCGAGGCGGCCGCGATAGCCGAGAAGAGGATGAGCGAGTCCCTACCCGAAGTCCCGAACACGTCGAGCCAGTCCATCTTCACGAGCGAATAGGCGACCTACAGGGCAGCTCGGCTAGCGCCGGGCGGCCTTTTCTTTATGGTTCGACCGGCGAGGAAGTGTTCCAGAGGAGCTCGAGGAACTGCTTGAAGTGGCCTGCCACGGCCGGGCTTTCTATCCAGCCGCAGGCCGAATAGTCGGGAAGCGATATCAGCGCGACCTTGCCGTCGACCAGGAGGTCTACGGACACCAGGCTCGCCGTGCGGACCTCCGCGCCGGGAATCATCGCTGTCACCTGGTCGTCGACTATGGCCCGGACGTCGATGCCCCTCGCAGGGAGTCCCGCGAGGAGCTCCATCATCTTCGGGTCCTCGAGGCCCATCGTCGGAGCGGCTATCACGAGGCTGCTGTTCGCCTCGCGGAGAAGCTCGTAGACCTTCGCCTTCACCCTCTCGCTGCCTCTTAGCGTGTAGACCAGCTCCGCCTCCTCGGCTGGCCCCGACCTGTACATGCTGGCCAGCGCTACGAACGTGTCCTCGAGGCCGGACGAGAGTGCGGCCTTGATGCTCTCAGGCTTCTTGGCCCTGTACGAGCTCGGCTTCTTGCTGACGAGGTCTGCCCAGCCTTTGGACTCAAGGCCTCTCAGGGCCGTGTACACGCTCGTGTAGGGGATGCCTGCCTCTTCGGCTAGCCTGCGTGGGTCAGAAGTGCCCATGGAGGCGAGGGAGATGTAGCAACGCGCTTCGTAGCTCGTGAGGCCGAGGTTCTTCAGCCGGTCGACCAGCTCGCCACCCTTCAACTCAGGTGAGAGAGGAGGGGAACTCTTATATAGGATTTTAGTCGTGAAAACGACTAATGGTGAAGGCTCCCGACTACGACGTGATCATCGCGGGAGGAGGGATGGCGGGCCTCATCACCGCGGCGTCGATCGGGCAGCACTCCAAGCGCTCCGTCCATATGCTCGTCGTCGACAGGAACAAGGAGGAGGAGCCCGGGAAGAAGACCAACAACGGTTGGACGTGCGGCGACGCGACGAGCAAGAGGTCGCTCGACTACCTCGCGGAGCACGCGGGGATAAGGTACGGCGAGCCCGAGCTGGAGCACCCTGTCAAAGGGGTCTATGTCTACTCGCCCGACAGGAAGAGCAAGGTCCTGTTCGAGGGTGAGGGTTACCTGCTCAACAGGAAGATTCTGCCGAGGCGCCAGGTGGCGGACGCGAAGAAGGCGGGAGCGGAGTTCATGTTCGGCGCGACGGCGGAGAGGCTCCTGTCTGAGGACGGGAGGATCACGGGCGTGACGGGGAGGAAGGCGGATGGCTCGACGTTCAGCCTGACGGCCAAGATGGTCGTCGACGCTACGGGCTCGTCGTCGGTCCTCAGGAGGTTCCTTCCTATACAGTCGAAGATCGAGAAGGAGATCGACCCGGACGACGTCGTCGGGACGGGGAGGTACATCCTCGACTTCAAGCCGGCGACCGACAACACGGAGTACTTCGACCCAGACTATTGCATCATCCACCTGGACCAGTTCATAGCGCCTGCGGGATATGCCTGGATCTTCGCGAAGGGGAGGGAGAAGGTGAACATAGGGCTAGGCGTCTCGAAGTCCGGCTTGGACAGGAGGAACAAGAAGTTCGGACTCTCCGACAACCTACAGAGCCTCATCGACAAGTACCTGAACGACAACCCGGTTATCAAGAACTGGAGCCAGCCTTCGGACGAGGCGAACTCAGGCAACACGAAGGGGAACTGGCAGGTGCCGGTTAGAAGGCACAACGACTGCATGGTGGCGAACGGCTTTGCGCTTGTGGGCGACTCGGCCTGGATGCCGAGGCCGATAGACGCGGGCGGGATAAGCCCCTCCATCTATGGAGGGACGATACTGGGAAGGGTCGTGGCAGGAGCACTGGAGGCCGAGGACACCAGCGAAGCAGGGCTCTGGAAATACAACGTCGACTACATGAGCACGCACGGCTATCCCATGGCGAGCTTCGAGGTCCTAAGGCGATACCTGCAGACCGTCACGAACGACCAGATCGACTATGGGATGAAGCACTTCCTGTCGGAGGAGGACGTCGTCGCGATCACGGAGCGCAAGCACCCGGAGTTCAACAGGGCCAGGTTCATGAACCCCGCGATGTGGTTCAGGGTGCTGGGGCAGCTCGAGCTGGCGAGAGGTCTCAGGTACACGGTGAAGAAGAGCGCGGCCCTGGTCGAGGTAAACCTGGCGTACCCCTCGTCCCCGGAGGGGTTCGAGACGTGGAGGAACCGTTT
>JASHVT010000095.1 GCA_030039515.1 Nitrososphaerales archaeon | reverse complement strand
ACGCCACCGCTACCGAGGTGGCCGTCGATGTGGAGTTGGCTCCCTGTGCGAAGACGGGCAGCGAGAGCGCCGCGAGCGTGACGACGAAGAAGGCAGCCGCGAGAATCGTTGCCATGATACGGCGCATTGTAGACTTGCTAGCGCCGCCGAATACCGCTTATAAATCTTGCAGAGAATTCGGTCAGAATTCTCGTCCTGGCAGAGTCAGATCCTGAGCTTCGCGAGGATGGTCTTTGGGTCGATGCCCGCCTCGACCCCGATAGCTATCGCGGCCAGATTGTTCACCTCGTGCTCGAGGAGCTTGATCAGCGCAAGGATCGTCCCGGGTCCGAGCCCCTGCCACACGAAGGCGAGCTGAGCCGTTCTGTGCAGTTCCCTCGAGAAGGAGTCCTCGACCGCGTCGATCAGCTCCTCGTCGCTCTGAGCCTGGGCCAGCTGGAAGCTGTAGGCGGAGCCGAGGGCCTTGACCGCCTCGGCGACAGACTCCGCCGACGCCATCTCGTTGAGCAGCACGGCGCCCACCCGCCTCGTCGGCGTGACCACCAGCTCTTGGACCTCCGAGTCCTTGAGGCCCCAGAGCTTGGCCCTGAGCACGCTCACGGCGTTGTAGGAGTCCACGTCTATCGCGACTATGTCGCCCACGCCGTTCGACCCGGACGCCTTCGCCGCGTAGAGCTTCGCGTTCAAGGAGTACTCCTTGGAGATGGCCGAGAGGACCGAGTGGTCTATGTAGGCGTCGAAGAACCTCACCTCCCCCGTAGACGAGTAGCTTGCCTGAGCCTTTTCCACGTCCTGGAAGAACTCGGTACCCGACAGCATGGTCACCGCCTCGGCGACGTCCTTCGCCGTGAGGACCTTGACCAGCAGGTCTCTCCGTCCTACCAGCTCCTCCGCCTTCATGTCGAGATACTCGGTCGTCTCTTCGTAGGACCTGTTCAGGGCCTTGGCCTTGAGCGCAACCTTCAGGTCCCAAGCAAGGTACTTCGCATAGTAGAGCTGGAGGATGGCGTACCGGCCGGCGCCGCTTGTGATCGACCTGTGGACAGTCGCCAGCCTCTCCCTCAGCGCGGCCTCGGTCCGCCTTGCCGTGTATGGCGGGGCCAGTCCAGAGAGGACATCAGAGTAAGGCGAGCTGCGGAGCCTGTTGATGAGTTCCTCAAGAGAAGACGCCTCGGCCAGCTTCTGGACGGTCCCGGCGTCCAGGAGGGTGCCTCTTATCGCGAAGGCCTTCGTTCCGACATAAATCCCGCTCGACAAGCCTGTCCCCGTTTCTCCTTGCGCTCAGGCCCGACCGCTTATATCGGTTTCAAATCTCAAAGCCAGTGCACTGCCCGGGGCCAGGACGCCCGACCGAAGCTTAATAACAGAACGCGGGCGCGCCACGAAAAAGCAAAGCGTGTAACATTTGGGTGTAGCGCGACTCGTAAAGGCAACAGTCATCTCGCCTCGAAGCGAGTACCGGGACGTCGCGAGGGCGCTGGCTGAATTCGAGGACTTCCACAGGACCGGCGCCGGCGCCGACTTCGACCCCGCCGTCCAGGAGCTCACCATCAGAGCCGTCAGGCTCTTCGCGCAGGCGGACCAGGCGGTCAAGGACCTGGGGCTGCAGCTGATGCCGGGGCAGATCGACATCATATTCAGGGGAGTCAAGATACCTCAGAACGAGTACGACGCCTCCTCGTGGGAGGAACTCCTCGCCAAAGCGGAGGCCGAGCTGACGCCCATCGCGGAGGATGTGAAGTCGAAGAAGATGCTCCTCCAGAAGGAAGCGAAGGAAGAGACCGACGCAGCGAACGTAATGAACGCGCTCAGGGCGGTGTCAGGCTTCGCATCGGACCTTGGCGGAGTCTCGTCTCTGCACCTGCTGAAGGCGACGACGCTCATCATAGACAACGAGAAGATCTCCGAACTGAAGGGCGCGCTCCCCGACGCGGTGGTCGTCACACAGAGCGTCTCGAACGCCCAGTCCGTGGTCCTGGTGGCAGTCAAGAGGTCTGACGACGCGAGGCTCGACAGGACGTTGAAGCTCCTCGAGCTGAAGCCGCTGGTGCTCCCTCAGGGGATGCCGCAGAACCCCGCGGAGGCGTTCAGGAGGGCTAGCGAGGCGTGGAAGGCGGCGGGAGAGGCGAGAAGGAAGGTCGAGGAAGAGATGTCGGTAGCCAAGGACAAGTACGGGACGCAGCTCCTGGCGGTCAGGGAGCTCACAGAAGTCGCGAGAAAGACCCTCGATGAGGTCCGCGCGTCAGGAAGCATGAAGCGGCTGGCCATGATCAGCGGCTACATCCCAGCCAAGAAGGAGGCGGAGTTCCGGGAGAGATTTGGCAGGTGGATCGTCGACATCGAGCAAGCCGGGGCCGAGGGAGGCGAGCCCGTCCCCACCCTCCTTGAGGGCAGGCAGGGGCTTGGCCTCGCCCAGCCGATCGTGATGGAGCAGGGGCTCCCGACGACGGGGGAGGTGGACCCCACGCCCATCGTCTCCTTCGTGTTCCCGATCTTCTTCGGTATGATGTTCGGCGACGTGGGGCACGGGATAATCCTCACGCTCTTCGCGCTCCTGGTGCGAGTGAGGGGGACGCCGAGGATGAAGCAGTGGGGGAACATCTTCCTGGCAGCTGGACTCTCCTCGATCTTCTTCGGAGCGGTCTTCGGCGAGTTCTTCGAGCTGTCTCTCTTCAGATTCGTGCCCATCCCCCCTCTGATCGAAATAATCCACAGGGCCGCCGGGGTCCCTGACACGTTCAACATCAACGAGGTCTACCTCATCATGGAGATCGCAATACTCATTGGAGTGGCGCACCTGATAACGGCCCTGAGCCTCGACATCTACGACGGAGCCAAGGAGCACGAAGGGCTGGAGATCTGGCTGGAGAAGGTCCCCGCGCTCACGATGTACGTCTCCGGCGTCGGATATGGTCTGGCATTCATCGGAGCAGGGTTCAACTTCGACGTCCTGAAGACCTCAGCGCCCGCTCCCCTCCTGGGCATACCCAACGACGTGCTGGGCGCGATTTCACTCGCCGTCCTGCTGCCGTCGATGCTCGTCCTTCTCACAGGCAAGGCCGTGGCGATAAGCATGGGCAAGGTGAAAGGCGGCTCGGCCGGCGGAGCGCTGGCAAACGGGGGTCTCGAAGTGTTCGAGAGGATCTCTCAGTTCCTGTCGAACTCCGTGAGCTACGTGAGGCTCGCGGTCATGCTCCTCGTCCACGCGGCTCTCCTGCTGATCACGAACCAGTACTTCGGCCCATGGATAAACCCCTTCTACATCGTCCCATGGGTGATACTGAACCTGATGATAATCGCCTTCGAGGCGTTCGTCGTTTACGTCCAGGACCTGAGGTTGCACCTGTACGAGTTCTTCACGAAGTTCTTCTCCGGGACGGGTACGCCCTTCAGGAAGATACTCCCCGACAGGGTCAGGATCAAGATAAACTGGCGCTAGGGCTAGGCGTGGATGCTCGACACCGCGCTTGACGCGAGATTGATGGCCTGCTGCGGGAACAGGCCGATCCCTATTATCAAGCCGATGAGGACGGCGAAGACCACGACGAACCAGAAGGGCTCCCTGACCTTCTCAGGGCTCTCAGGCTCGTCCGCATACATCCGCTTGATTATCCAGGCGTAATAGCCCAGGCTGAAGGCTGAGTTCAGTATCCCGGCCACCGCGAGCCACCAGAACGGGCCGTTGGCCACGGAGAGG
>JASHVT010000094.1 GCA_030039515.1 Nitrososphaerales archaeon | reverse complement strand
TGAGCCGACCACGAGCTTGGGGTCGGGGAGGCGGAACGGGCCTTTCTTGTCCCTCACCAGGCGGACGAAGTAGCTCCCCTCGTACATCCTTCTGTAGGCCTTCCACACGTCCACGGGCTGGATCGCCGAAGTGAACAGGTGAGACGTGATGAGTATCCCTCGTACCATGTTCACCGCATGTGCGGACATCGAGACCCTGACCTGCTCGCCCGAGACCAAGGCGAGCACCTGCTCGATCTCCGCCGAGTGCCTGTGGCCCGCGGGCTTGTATGGTCTGACGACGCTGAACCTCTCTGAGAAGTGTGTCGATATGGAGGGCTTCCCGCCGGCGCCCGATGAGCCCACCTTGGCGTCTACGACTATGTGGTCTCTGTCCACTCCCAGAGACTTCTCCTTGAGGAGGGGCGCGAGGGCGAGGATGGTCGTGATGGCCATGCAGCCGGGGGACGAGACGAGGCTGGCGCCCTTCACGCTGTCCCTGTTTATCTCGGGGATGGAGAAGACGAACTTCGCGAGGAGGTCGGGCCTGGGATGGTCGTAGCCGTACCATGCCGGGTACTTCGCGCTGTCGCTCAGCCTGAAGTCGGCGCTCAGGTCCACCACCTTCATTCCTGCGTCCGCGAGCTGAGGGATTGCCTTCACGGACTCGCCGTGCGGGAGGGCGGCGAAGACCAGGTCGGAGGAGCCGATGATTCCAGGGCCGTCGAACTGGGAGAACTTCAGCTCGGTCATCCCCCGGAGGTTGGGGTGCACCCTGAACACATACTCTCCTGCGTAGGTCCTTGAAGTGGCTGCCACGAGCTCGGCCTGCGGATGCTGGAGGAGCAGCCTGACGAGCTCGCCGCCTATGTAGCCTGAAGCCCCGAGCACCGCTACCTTTACCATCTCTATCTCCGGGCTGTCTCTGCCACGTAGCGGACGATCCTTTCGGATATGTCGACCTCGACCGCTGACTGCGCGCCCTTGAACTCTACGGTGTTGTTGACCTCATGGACCATGTATCCTTCTGGCGACTCCATCGCGTCGACCCCGAGGACGCCTCCGCCGACGGCCTTGCTTGCCTTGTGGACGAGCTCCTTCAGCTCGGAGTCTGGCTTGAAGGCCTTGGACGTCCCGCCGCGGGCGACGTTCGTCCTCCACTCTCCGTCCGGGGCGTACCTGTGGACGCACGCCACGAGTTCCTCCCCGGCTACGATTGCGCGGATGTCCCTGGGCGGCCGCTTGACCAGCTCCTGGAGATAGTACATGTGCTCGAGCGGGTTGCCGAGCTCCTCCTTGTACTCGACCAGTGACTGCAGCATGCCCTTGTCCTTGACGACCGAGACCATCCTCCCCCAGCTTCCGGAGAATGGCTTGAGGACCAGAGGGAAGCCCAGCTCATCGGCGGCGCGCTCGACCGCGTCGGATGACATGGCGACGATCGTCCTAGGGGTGGGGACTTGGGCCTTGGAAAGCGCGATGCTGGCGGCGAGCTTGTTGCTGCACGTCTCAGCGACCGCTAACCTGTTGATCACTGGTGTCCCCGATCCTTCGATTGCGAGGGTCGTCATCAGCGACCTGTAGTGGCTGATGCATCTCTGGAGGACGATGGCGCCCAGCTCCGGCCGGGTCGCCGAGACGAGGAACGACATCTCCTTGACGTCGACCAGAGACATGTCGAGCCCGGCCGAGGAGGCCGCGTCCTTCAGCGCCTTCTCTTCCCACCTCAGCCTGTCGAAGGTTATGCTTGCCTTCAACTACTCGCCCCAGTCCTCTCCTGCTGCTTCTGCCGGCTTCAGCAACACGCTCCCAGCGGATATCTCGGCGACCTCGTACTCCGAGGAGCAGTCTCTGCACGAGACGATCTCTCCTACGATGGCGTCCTGCGGGACGGCTATGTCAGCGCCGCATTCGGCGCAGTCCGCGTTCATTCTTTCGTTTTCACCTCCCGGGCAAGGCCCGAAGTTGCTCTCAGCAGCCTCTTCTCTGAGGCCCTGAGCCGCGAGCCGAGTTTCCTGAGCTTGGCTCTGCTCGAGGCGACCTCCTTCCGCCTTCGGGCGAGTTCGTCCGCGGCGAACCTTGGATTGGCGCCTCCGGAGGTTGATATCGCCTTGACGAAGTTTGTCGGGTCGAGAAGCGACCTGGCGGTGCTCTCGTCGATGGAGAAGCGTTTGCCGAATTTGGCCGAGACGCGAGGCATCTGAGCCGAGGCGATCCTGGACAGAGGGACGCCCTTCTCTGACGAGACCCTGACGAGCTCTCCGACTATCGAGTGAGCCTGTCTGAACGAAAGCCCGTGCGTCTTGACGATGTAGTTGGCCAGCGCGACGGCGGTCGAGTCGTCCTCAGAGGCGGCGGCAGACATCGCGTCGGCGTTGACACTCATCGTGGCCACAGTTCCGGCAAGCATCCTCAAGGAGGTCGTCGCGTCATCCATCGCGCGCCACAGGTGGGGCGTCGCCTCCTGGAGGTCGAGGTTGTACGAGTATGGCACGGCCTTCAGGATGGCGCCTGCGGCGGCGAAGCTTCCCAAGACTGTCCCTGCCTTCGCCCTGACGAGCTCCGAGACCACGGCGTTCTTCTTCTGCGGCATTATGCTGCTCGAGGCGGAGTATGCGTCGTCGAGCTCGATGAAACCGAACTCCTTCGACCCCCACAGGATTTGCTCCTCGGCGAGCCTGCTCGCGTCGAGCATCGACGTGGCAGCGCAGGCGATCGCCTCCACCAGGAAGTCGCGGGACGATACCGCGTCCATGGAGTTGCGGACCAGCCCGTCGAACCCCAGGAGACCGGAGACGAGGTCGCGGTCGACGGGGACGCTCGTCCCCGCCAGGGCGGCGGCCCCCATCGGCGACTGGTTGACTCTCGGATAGAGCTGTGCGAGCCTTTCGGCGTCTCTTCCCAGCGCGTCGAAGTGAGCCAGAAGGTGGTGGGCGAGGGTGACGGGCTGCGCCCTCTGCAGGTGGGTGTAGCCCGGGATGATCGTCGAAGCGTGCCTCTCTGCCACTTTCAGGAGCGAGGTCTGAAGGTCGAGCACTGCCTCCCACAGGTCCAGTATGGCGGCCCTGAGCTCCATCCTCACCGCCGAGGCTACCTGGTCGTTCCTGCTCTTCCCGAGGTTCAGGAACCCGGCCTTCCCCACCCCGAGCGAGTCGACGGCCTCCTGCTCCAGCTGCTGGTGATAGTCCTCTGACTTGGCACCCGGCTCTGTCGTCGGAGAGACGGAGAGGAGGAAGCCGGCGCATGCTGAGGCAGTCTCCTCGGCGACCTCCCTGGAACGGACGAGCGCGACCATGTGGGCCATGTTCACCCTGACGACCTGCCGCGCGATCCTGCCGTCCGACGGCATCGAAGAGGTGAACTCGAGGGCCGCGTCACTCTGCTTCTTTAGCCTCGGTCCTCTTATGTCCAATCTCTTGGCTTTCCTCGACTTCGGGACTGAGAGCCGCAGCCACCCTGGACTGCAGGCCCCATAGCTCGATGAACCCCACGGCGCTCTTCTGGTCAAACTTCGAGCCGCGGTTGTAGGTCGACATCGCCAGGTCGTATATGGAATAGTCCGAGGACCTGCCCACTATCGCGGCGGTCCCCTTGAACATTTTGATCCTGACCGTCCCCGAGACGCGGCTCTGCGTCGTCGAGATGAACCTGTCGAGCGCCGCGCGGAGGGGTTCCAGCCAGAGCCCCGAGTACACAAGCCACGCCCATTGCCTTTCGACCTGGGCCTTGAAGTCGAGCTCGTGGCGTGTCAGCACGAGTTTCTCGAGGTCCCTGTGGGCTTCGATGATGGCGAGCGCGGCGGGGCATTCGTAGATCTCGCGTGACTTGATCCCGACGAGCCTGTCCTCGACGTGGTCTATCCTTCCGACGCCATGGGAGCCGGCGAACTGGTTGACGTATTCGACGAGACCCAGCGGGTCCATCTTCCTGCCGTTCACCCTGGTGGGCATCCCCTGTTCGAATCCGAGCTCCAGGTAGCCTGGCGCGTCGGGCGCCTCCTCGGGCGAGGCGGTCCATTCGTACACGTCGGCGGGAGGCTCCGTGAAGGGGTCCTCCAGCGGTCCGCTCTCTATGGAGCGCCCCCAGAGGTTCTGGTCGACGCTGTAGATCGACTTCGAGGGCTTTACTGGGATTCCGTTCTTCTGGGCGTAGATAATCTCCTGGTCCCTGGACATGTTCCACTCGCGGACCGGCGCGATCACTTGAAGGGACGGGCTCATGGCTCTGGCGGTGACGTCGATCCTGACCTGGTCGTTGCCCTTGCCCGTGCAGCCATGGGCGATGGCGTCGGCCCCCTCCCTTTCGGCCACCTCGACCAGCTTCTTCGCGATCAGGGGCCTGCCGAGGGCTGTGCTGAGCGGATACTTACCTTCGTAGAGGGCGTTCGCAGCGACCGAGGGGAAGACGTAGTCGTTGACGAACTCGTCCTTCGCGTCGATCGTGTAGTGGTTCCTTGCCCCGATGAGCTTCGAGCGCTCCTCGACTTCAGAGAGTGCGTCCCTCTGCCCGAGGTCGAGCGTGACGGTCACTACGTCCGCGTCGTACTTCTCCTGGAGCCACTTGACGCACACCGAAGTGTCAAGTCCGCCGGAGAACGCGAGAGCGACAGTCCTGCGCAAATTGTCTGGCGAAACGCGCCGCGAAAACGCTTTTATATATTTTGGCCAGAAACAGAGATTATTGGCCAGACATGACCCGAAACTGGTCAAGGAGGTTTCGGTGATGAAGGCGGTGAGGGACGAGGTGGGCTACGACTTCTCCGTTCAGGACGCCATCGCCAGAGACTACGTCAACCTCAGCGCGCTCGCACGGATGCTCTCGCCCAAGGTCGCCGCGAGGCTTAGGCAGAGGGCAAAGGACGTCAGCGAGCAGAGCGTCGTCACGGCCCTGAAGAGGCTGAGGGGGTCTTATCCGGCAGTGGAGTCGGGGGTCGGGAGCGTCATAGCGCAGAGCACCGTGAACGTCAGGACGCGCGTGTCGAAGGTATCTGTCGAAAAGACCAAGCGGACGCAGCAGGCGGTCACCAACCTGCTCTCGGCGCACCAGGCGGACTTCATCCAGGTCTCCGAGTCGCTCTCCTCGATAACGCTGATCTTCGACCAGATGCTCCATGGCAAGGTGAGGAAGGCGCTCTCGGGCGCTGAGCTCCTCGAGGAGGGAGCTGACTGCGCCGCGATTACGGTCCACAGCCCCGACAAGATAGTGTCGACCCCGGGGTGCATAAGCCTCTTCTACAATCAGCTCTCGAGGAGGCACGTCAACGTCGAGGACACGGTCAGCTGCTATACCGACACGATTTTGGTCGTCTCCATGAAGGACGCGAGCCGGGCGTTCGAGACGCTCACCGAGCTCATCGGACAGGAGAAGGAGAAGCTCGGCGCGGAGGGCTAGAGGGGTATCGCTCAGGCAGCCTTGAGAAGCGAGCCGAGGAACTTCGCGGAGTCGAACGGGACAAGGTCGTCGTACCCCTGGCCCACTCCCAGGAACAGCACAGGCTTTCCCGTGGAGTAGACGATGGAGAGGGCTGCGCCTCCCCTGACGTCGGCGTCAGCCTTCGTGAGCACTGCTCCGTCGAACCCGACGTGCTCGTTGAAGAGCTCGGCCTGGGAGACCGCGTCGTTCCCTGTGAGCGCGTCGGCGACGAAGAGCCGGAAGTCAGGCTTGACCACGCGGACGATCTTGGCCATCTCCTCCATCAGGTTCTGGTTGGTCTGCATCCTCCCCGCGGAGTCGATCAGCAGGCAGTCTGAATGGTGCGCCTTGGCGTACAGGATACCGTCCCGCCCGACGGCGGCCGGGTCCGCCCCGTATCTCTGCGAGACCACCTTGACCCCAAGCCTGTCCGCGTGCTCCGTGAGCTGCTCTATGGCGCCGGGCCTGTGGGTGTCGCCGGCGGCGCAGACCACGGAGAGGTCGCTCTTCTTCAGGCGGTTGGCGACCTTTGCGACGGTCGTGGTCTTGCCGGTGCCGTTTATCCCGAGGAAGAGTATCGAGTAGGGCTCACCTGACTTCCTCTTCTCTTTGATGTTCCCCACTAGGTCGACTGTGCCCGCCTTGGCGAAGGCTTCGCCAAGCACCGCGCTGAGCTTCTCGCCGACGACCTCCGAGAGGTCCGCGGACCTGTCGACCTTGGCGCCGCTCAGGCTGGCCTGGACCTCCCGCGCCAGGGATTCCGCGACCCGCTGCCCGACATCGCTTTCTGTGAGTGAGATCTGGAAGCTGAAGAGGGCCTTGTCCAGCTCCTCGTCGGTCAGTTCCTTCTGCTTGACCGCTGTTGCTATGGACTGGAACGCCTGCTTCAGCCTGTCGAACATCCGGGACTACTCCTGGCTTTGGCTCAGGATGGTGTTGAGGACCTGCCTGTCGCTCTCTAGGCGCTCTGCGATCTCGTTCCGCTGATTCACGATGGACATGAGCGTCTTTTCGTACTCCTTCGTCCTCTCTTCCAGGATGGCCACGGCCTCAGCCCTCGGTTTCTCGATGACTATGCCGGCGCCGACGCCAAGCATCACCTTGTCTATCGACGGCGGAGCGGAACGCAGGATGGCGCCTCCGCCGATCTGGGTCAGCACCTCCTTCGAGGAGCCTTCGGCCAGGCCCTTGATTGCGTCGAGCGCCGCCCGACTCTCGATGAGGGCCCGTTCGAGTATATTCTGTCGCGCCGTGAGCTCGTTGTACGTGTTTTCGAGCACCCTCGACTCGAGGACGAGGGCGTTGACCGTCTCCTCTGCTGTGGGCTGTTTGGGCTGCTTGCTCACCGGAAGAATCGCCGCGTGATTCAGACGCTCAGCGCCCTTGTTATAAATACAAGCTCAGGTCCGGTTGTCTGACTACCGGCCACGGCGTTCTTGGAGTTGGCGACGAGCCCCGAGGCGACGAAGGGGACGCCGCGGTTGACGGAGGTCGGGTAAGCCTCGACCCCGAGCATCTTAGAGATCGTTGACACCTCCTCCTCCCCGAGTCCGGGATAGACGGCGGCGCCGGTGTTCGTGGCGACGACGAGGGCCCCCACCTGGTGGAACTGTCCCATCGCGACACGCTCGACCTCGGTCCCCATAACGTCCCTCACCTGCATCGCTGCCCTGTCGTCCAGCAAGGGGGAGAGGAGGGCGTGCCTGTCGTTGGCGGCTACGAGGTTGCCCACGGCTGTGAACTTGGACTCGAGCTTGGAGACGTTCAGGCCGGTGGCGGAGCGGATCTCTGAGACCTCGTTGTCATCCGCGAGCCTGGACACGAGCGCTCCGTTGCCGTTCATGCAGATCAGGGGTCCGAGGAGCCTCGACTCGCCGACCGACGTGGGTATGACCGGAGTGCCGAGATACTCAGAGAGCTTGTCTGACTTCGTCTTTGCCAGGCCCTTGGGGACCAGGAGGAGTTTGTCGTTCCCCTTCATGAAGACGCCGATGTTGGGGCTTCTGTAGACGTCGAACAGGTGTAGGCCCACGATTACGCATTCTCTGGCTCAGGCTCGGACTCGGGGAGCTTCACGGTGACCACGCCGTCTTCGTCCCTCTCCATCTCGAGGGTCATCCTCCTCGGGGGGCGCTTTATCCCCCTGGCCCAGATCAGCTCGTTCACCTCGGAGTCTATCTTGACCTGCTTCGCCTTCATGTGTCGTGTGGCGAACGCCCTGATGACGATGACGGCCTTCTTCGCCCTCCTGTAGGGCGGCGCTTCGAAGGCGACCCCGAGGGGGACGACATAGGTCCTCGTGAGCTCCTCCATCTTCTCCTCAGACATTCAACTCACCTGAGCTTCAGCTTGCGCTGTCTCCAGTTCCTCTGCTGCGGCGTCGCCCTCATGTGCCTGTTGGTCTTCACTACCACCCACGTAGGGGGAGACTTCGCCTGCCTTCCTGCCTTCGTCAGCCTGTTCTTCTTCGAAGTGTCCTTGACCTTGGCCATGCTATAGCCGCCTTATCTTGATCTCCCTCTTCTTATCCTGGAGGGATGCGAGCATCTGCTTCACCTGCTCGTCGTCTATCACGGTCTTGAGCCTCCCCGCCGAAGCGAGCTGGATTACGTAGTCCTCTATCGAGGCGGCCAGGTCTGGACGGACCATCTTCACGTTGGCCAGCCTCTGCCTGGCCTCGGAGCTGAGCGCCATCCTGAGGATCCCCTCCCTCATCAGCTTCTTCTCTGACTCTTTGTTGCTGGGCTGCCTCTGCGGCTGCTCGGACATCTATGCGTACCTCGCGAGTTCCTTGTCGGCTTCGACGACCTTGGCAAAGACTTCCTTGCTCGCCTTGTCGAGTAGCGCCCGGCCTTTCGGGGTCAGTATCCTGCCCTTCGGCGTCTTTGATACAAGTTCCGCCTGCTCAAGCTGCTTCAGGACCACCCTCACCGAAGAGCCGCCGGCGTCCCTGTGGTGCTTCGGGTAGTAGTGGAGGGCCTTGGTGCCTCCGTATGCGCGCTCGAGGTCAGAAAGGCCGAGGGGGCCGTGGACGTAGAGCTTCCTGAGCACCGAAGCGGCCCTTGTGTACCACCAGGCTGGGTCGGCAGGGGGCCTTTCAGCGTGAGAACCTGTCTTGACGAAGCGGGCCCATTGCGGCTCTTGGACGCCGATGCCCTTGACCTGCTCGGCTACGAGGGCTATGAGCCTGCTTGACGGGACATCGTTCACGTTCACCATGACGCTTCACGAGGCGGATTTCCGAGCCTTCTTCGAGTCTATATAAGGCCTATTGATTATTTTTCGCTTCGTCAGGCCGCATTCGGCGCAGGTGATCCTGAGGACGGTCTGACTTCCGTGCCCGAGCCTGACGCGCGCGTTGACCCCGGGGAGGAGGAGCGCCTTGCAGCCGTGGCAGGTCAGCCTCCTCAAGGGCTCGTCCAGGCGGACGTTGAACCTGAGCTTTACCTTCCTTGCCAGCGAAGCCTGGGCTCTGGCCAGGTCGCGGTCGGCGCGGGAGGTGGCGACCGCCCGCTCTGTGAGGAGCTTGACCAGAGCGGCTGCGTCCTCCTTTGCGACCTTGCGGGATCTCATGTGCGCCCCTGGGCGGGAAAGGTCTTAACCCTAAGCGGGCTTGCGGGCGGACGTTTGCTGAGCGTCGTCCTTGCAGAGTCGGCCCTCGAGCTGGTGCCGCGCGAGATCCAGAAGAGCCCTGCAGTGGTGAGCGACTCGCGAAGGAGAGGTGCCGCACCCAGCGAGATCCTGCTCGACAGGAGCTACCATCACTCCGCGATGCTGCGTTTGAAGGACGCGGAGAAGAGGGGCAGGCCTGACCTTGTCCACGTGACGTTGCTGAGCGTGACAGGTACGCCGCTGTATTTAGACGGGAACGTGGCTCTCTATGTTCATACTTGTTCAGACCAGGTCGTCGAGATATCGCCGAGGACGAGGATCCCGAAGAGCTACGTGAGGTTCAGAGGCCTGATGGAGAAGGCGCTCCGGGGGGAGCCGGGGGAGGGACTCGTCAGAGCGTACTCCTCGAGCCTGCGCCAGCTCCTGCGGAATGTTGTAGTGCCCAGCCTGGTGGTGGGTCTGTCCGTCCAGGGCAGGCCGACCACCCTCGAGGCGGTAGCCGGGGAGGTGGCAGCGGCCAGGCAGCCCTGCGTCCTGATCGGGGGGTTCCCTAGGGGCCACTTCACAGGAGCGACGTTGGGCCTGACCGACGAGCTGGAGCGCATCGATCCGAGGCCCCTCGAGGCGCACGTCGTCGCCTCCAGACTGATATACGAGGTCGAGAAGCTGCAGAGAGCCAACCGTTAAAAAATGACGTGAATTCTCGCAAGATTGTGCGGTTGTCGTCCAGTCTGGTCTAGGACATCAGCCCTCCAAGCTGGTAACCCGGGTTCAAATCCCGGCGACCGCACGCTCTTCGTTGCAGTGGGCTAGCCGCTGCAGGGTCGGGCTGGTTGTCATTTTGACAACAATCCTGTCTGCGATCGTCTCTGCAAGCGTGCCCACTAGCTGCTCGTTGCCCACAACGCCTTCTGTCAGAGCGCGAGCGTAGTCGGCCATAGTGGCAAACCGAGCCGTCGGAGGTGCAGTTCCGCGTCACCCAGTCGTAACTCAGGCGCCGTCAGGAGAATCATAGAATCTGTATCAATAATCTATTAATAGGAAAAGCGCGACCCCAGAGGGGGTTGCAGACCACAACGCAGACGGCTCCCGCACCAGCTAAATCGCAGACCACTCGGAACATCGTCATCGCTGTTGTTGTAGTCATTGTTGTCATCGCAGTCTTGGTAGTAGCTCTTGAATTCAACTCAGGAGGTGTGACAATAGGGCCATCGGCGCCAAGTATTGTTGTGGTCTCAGGCTCCGCGAGCACAAAGGGACTTGGGACGCATCCTGTAAGCCTTGGCTTTACCAGCGACACAGGTCAGCTTTACGCGTCGACTGTGGTGGGTGGCGCATACAGTGTGTCTCTCCCGAACCAACAAGCATACACAGTCACCATCAGTTGGTCGGGCGCGTTTGACAGCTCGGGCACGTGCAGCGCCGGGAGCTTTAGTATAGATCAAGGGTCCGGCGGAAGTGCGATATTGACCGAAAACTGGTCGTGCTGAGAGCGCACGAGTAAGATTAATCATAGATAATTAAAGACTTAATTACCTGTGATTGTTATAGGGTGTCCATGAGCAGCAGGACCAGCGCAATTCTCGCGTTGGCCATAATCTTGTTCTCTACACTCGTTGCCTTCGCGCCCGTGGCGAGCGCTACCTACACCAAAGAAACGATCCAAGCAGGAGGAGCCTCCTTCGTCAACCCTGTGATGCAGGTCTGGGCCTCGGACTTCAACGTGTTCACCAGCGGTGCGGTCAGCGTGAACTATGTCTCGTCTAACGCCGCCACAGGGGAGGCGGACTTCTTAGGGGGACTCTACACCTTCGCAGGCACCGACAACCCCATCCCCAGCAACCTGTACCAGCCGAACTCCACTTACGCAGCGGACGGTCCGCTGCTCACCATTCCCGAGACCCTGGGAGGGGTAGCGGTCTTCTACAACATCCCTGGAGTCACTACCGCTCATCCGCTTAACCTCACCGGCCCCATAGTCGCGAACATCTACCTCCAGAACGTCGTGTCGTGGAACGACCCGTCTATTCTTGCGATAAACCCGTACTACACTTCGACCCAGCTGAACTACCCGATCTATCCCGTATACAGGACGGCCGGCGCCGGGGTGAACTACCAGCTCTCGACCTTCCTCTCCAGGACCAGCCCCTCGCCCACCACTGGGTGGAACGGGTCGGGCCTTGGGATCTCCACCGACATCGCCTTCCCTTCAGGCGCTGACAGCTTGGGAGTCAAAGAGACCGGAGCCGCCACGGCCAGCAGCATCGCCACTGCGGTGAACGGTCAGACGGGGGCGATCGGATACACGGATACGTACTCCGCCACATCGGAACATCTGGTGGTTGCACCGATAGAGAACTCCGCCGGCAACTTCGTCCTCCCCAGCGTCGCCACGATCGACGCGGCGGCCTCCGCAGACTCTGCGGAAGTAGAAGCCAGCAGCACCTACTCGATAACTGACGCCCCGACTCCGACGGGCGCAACGGTGCAGTCTTATCCAATATCCACATACACGTACCTAATCCTGTGGGAGGACCAGACGAGCCAGGCGGTTGGTTACGACCTAGCCAACTTCCTCTGGTGGGTCGTCACCTCCGGCCAGCAGTACGGGCCTGCGCTCTACTACGGGGAGCTACCTGCGGGGGTCGTCGCAAGCGACGAAGGCCTGATCGCCTCGATGAACTATCATGGGAGCCAGTTCATCACCCTCGCGTCAGCTTCGGTTGTCTGCACACCAGTGACCCAAAAAGTGGGCTTCCACACCAAGTGCACCGCGTCCGTGAGCGGGGGAGTGAAGGGCGGCGTGGTCGAGTGGTCGAGCAATCTCGCCGGTCAGTTCCTAAGCTCCGCCTGCGTTCTGAATGGGAAGCTTCGCTGCTCCGTGACCTTCGTCAGCGGCCAGGCCGGCTCGTTGAGCATCTTAGCGAGCTATATCGAGAGCGGAGGAGCGGCCGCGTTCAACGGGGAGGCGACCGTCACCGTAGCCCAGAGGGCAAGCAAGAGCACCCTTGTGTGCGTGCCATCCTCAGCCGCGGTCGGCGCGACCTACACCTGCAGGGCAGCTGTCGTGGGATACAACCCCACGGGGACCGTCAACTTCTCGCAGAGCGGGTCGGGGAGTGTGAGTTTCGACGGTGCCGCCACTGCCGCTTGCACCCTCTCGCCTGAGGGCCGTTCACAGGCCGTTAGCACGTGCAGCGTGACTGCAACGGGAAGCGTGGTAGGCTCCGTGACCATCCAAGCCTCATACGCCGGAGACGTGAACAACGCAGCGAGCACCGCGCATCACTCCGTGAGCGTTAAGTCCTAGAGCGTCCAGGACCCATCGCTCTAGGATGCCGAGAGACAGGCAGCGATGACGAAACAGGTCTCGAAGAGGGGGCCTTCGAGCAAGCGAGTAGACCGCTGGGCAAGATACCTTACCCTTGCAGTCGCGTCTTCCATCGTCGTCCTCACTTCGCTCTACTTCATCGTGCTCACAAGGGGCTCGGTGAAGACTCTGACGTTCGGGTTCAGCTTCATACTCGGCTCACGGTGGGACCCGGTAGCGAACGTCTTCGGGCTGGCGCCGGAGATCTACGGAAGCATGCTAACCTCGGCCATCGCGCTGGTGATCGGGGTGCCCGTGAGCATAGGAGTGGCAGTCTTCCTCTCCGAACTCTCCCCCACCCGGCTCCGGGCGCCGGTGTCCTTCTTGGTCGAGATGCTAGCCGCCGTCCCGAGCGTCGTATATGGACTCTGGGGGCTATTGGTCCTGGCTCCGCTCCTCCAGGAGGACGTCTACCCCACGCTAGGTAGGTACCTCGGCTTCCTCCCCCTCTTCCAGGGACGCATATACTACACGAGCTTTCTGACCGCCGGCATCGTACTCGCGCTGATGATCATTCCGATGGTCTCGGCGATATCAAGGGACGCGCTCCTGGCCGTCCCGCAGTCTCAAAGGGAAGCCGCATACGCTCTAGGAGCGACCAGGTCCGAAATGGTCCGCATGTCTGTCCTCAGCAACGGACGGCCGGGGCTGGTCGCAGCGGTGTTCCTGGGTTTCGGAAGAGCGTTCGGGGAGACCATGGCTGTGGTGATGCTGGTCGGCAACAGTCAGACGATTTCGGCCTCGCTGTTCTCTCCGGGGTCCACCCTCGCGAGCCTGATCGCCACCCAGTACGCGGACGCGTCGACCGCCCTCGAAGTGTCTGCCGTGGTCGAGGCTGGGCTTGTCCTCCTCCTGGTCGCGATGTCGACCTGCCTGGTGGGGCGGCTGCTGATCCGGCGGTTCCTCCGGAGCAAACAGACGGCGCTGTTCCAATGAAGAGCACCCGGTTGGCCTCGGACTGGTTCTGGACGGGGGTCTGCGTGGCCGCCGTCGGTCTGACGGTGGCGTCGTTATTCGCGATTGTGGCCGACGTGGCGATCAAAGGGGCCGCCGACTTCAGCCTCGCCTTCTTCACGAAGCTTCCACCACTCCCCAACGCGAAGCCCTCCTCGGGAGGGCTGGCCAACGCGATTCAAGGCTCGCTGATCCTCGTCGCTGGAGCCTGCGCGGTCGGCATTCCCATCGGCATCGTCTCAGGGATCTACGTCTCCGAGTTCGGGTCTGGGTTCTACGGGTCGGTCATAAGCTTCCTCGGAGACGTCCTAGCAGGGATACCCTCGATAGTTACAGGCATCCTCGTCTTCACACTCGTGGTCCTGCCGCTGCACGCGTTCTCAGTGCTGGCGGGCTCGATAGCATTGGGGAGCATAATGATTCCGATAGTTTCGAGCACCACGGCCCAGTCCCTCGGGACGGTCCCGAACTCCATCAGGGAAGGCTCCCTTGCGCTCGGAGTTGGGAAGTGGAGAACAACCCTGTTAGTACTCGGGAGCGCCAAGAGTGGCGTCGCGACCGCATCCCTGTACGCCACGGCCAGGGCTATGGGGGAGACCGCCCCAATCCTCCTCACCGTGGGGTCTAGCGAGTTCTGGTTCAGCGGAGCATGGTCCCCTGTGGCGACGCTGACCTATTACATCTACGATTATGCTACCTCCGCCACACAGAACTGGATCGCTCTGGCTTGGACCGCCGCTCTTGTCCTCATGCTCATCGTGCTCGGGATAAACGTGATAGTGAGAGTTCTCGCCAGGAGGACCGTCTACTCTTGACGCCGGCGCTCAAAAGCCTTGCCCGAGTCACCTGCAGCTCGTGGTCCAGGAGCGGCTCGACCCCTTCCGCGAATCGAACCGTGTGGGTCTTCTTCAGGTGCTCCTCGAAGGCTCCTTCGTCGGTCCAACGGGAGTGGATGAAGTATAGGCGGGGGTCGCTCGTGGACCGATACGCTTGGTGCACGACGCAACCTGAGTCATGCCTCGCCGCCACGACTTCTCTCCTAAGCAAAGTTGACACTTCTCCGCCCTTGCCTTCCTTCGCATGAAACCGAGCGAAGATGAAGAGCGCCTCCCCGCTTCTGTCGCTTCCGTCCGGCCCTGCCTTGGTTCTAGCCATGACCCGCTCAACTTCGTAATGAGGTCAAAATGGTTTTGGAATTTGGACCGGTCAGGTATGAGGTGGTTGTACTACCTGCGACCGCGGTTGCGCTTCCTGAGGCCAACCACGTCGAAGAGTATCCGCCTGTTGTTCATCGTGACGCCCCTGGCGAAGAACGAGCCTCTGATGTCCAGGTCCCTGAGGTTGAACCCCGCCAGGTCGTGCTGGCGGAACCGCTCAAATGAGAGGCAGTCCCCGAGATATGCTCCCAGCCTGTTCACGTCCGGGTCGACGACCACCTCGGCGGGGACGGGGTCCTTCTTCTCCGAGGCCAGCAGGTCGTTCAGGCCCTCTCGCGCGGCCTCGTAGGTCTTCCACGCCTCCTCCACGAACCTTAGGAAGACGCCCGATGCCGCCAGCTTCGACCGGAACAGACCCTCCTTGTCCAAGGAATACGCCCTGAGCAGGTGCGCCTTGACGTTGAGCTCGTTCGAGCTGTCATAGGAGTAAAGGAAGGAGCGAGCGGCCTGCTCCCGGTCGACCTTGTAGGCGTGGTTGAGGGAGTCCCCGAAGGCACCGGATGCGAGGAGGAACCTCGCCATCGGATAGTCTCTGAGGATCAGAGCTGCCGAGATCATATGCGCGAAGTCCGGCTCATATGGCAGTTCGCTCATCAGCAACCCCTTCCAGGTGATCTCGTGGCTCCTCGGGTCTATCGCACCGATGTCCTCCATCCAGCCCTCTGCGAAGTCAACCTCCCTGTGGTTGACCTTGGACATGAACTCGAGCTCGCCCAGCCTCAACCCGTACTTCGCCATCAGCAGGACCAGGTCAAAGGGGGTCTCCGACTCGAGGTCCTTCTTCACAGGGGTAGGTTCGATCTTCCCGGGGACATGGACCTCTGACAGGATGGCCGCCCGGCCTGGCTTGAACCCCCCCACCCGCCCCATCATCTGCAGGAGGGAGTTGCTGTCCAGCGTCTTGTAGGTGAGCGTCTTCTGCCCCAGGCTGTCCTTGCTGCCTATGGCCTCGTTGAAGATCAGCACGTTGTCGAGGTAGATGTTGACTGACGAGGCGATCACGTTGGTCGCGAATATCTTCAGGTTCCTGTCCACCTCCGCCCTCTTCTGTATCTTGTTGACTTCTGAGCCGTCGACTCCGCCGTGTATGTAGACCCCCCGGTATTGGCTGGCATACTTCTCCACCAGGCGCCTTGTGGGGAGGAACACCAGCCATGATTCCCCCGCCGGCTGGGAGTAGAGGTAAGATGAGACGATCCGGAACATCTCGTCGAGGTCCTTCGCCATCTCTACCTCGATCTTGATGGGATGGACTCTCCCGCTTATGGTGTGGACCTTCGAGATGCCCATGAACGAGAGGAACTCCGAGGGGTCTATGGTGGCGCTCATTATGCGGAAGAGGTTCTCGGCCTTCTCCTCTTCCTTCTTGGCCAGGGACATGCACAGCTCGAGCTGCGAAGACATCTGGTGGCTTTCGTCGAAGTAGACGGAGCTTCTGGTGACGGAGTTTTCGGCCAGCATCCTCAGGAGGACCCCGTCGGTGACTATCTTGATCCTCCCGCCTACGTTGACCCTGGTGTCCTTTGTGATTATCGCGAGCTCGTGCCGTAGCTTAGGGTAGAGCGCCTCGAGTGAGTAGTACAGCGCGCTGCAGGAGGCCCTCGAAGGCTCCCTGATGAGTATCTGTCTCTCCCCGCCCGACAGCTCGAATTCGTGGATGGGCGTGACCGTGCTCTTGCCCGTGCCTACGTCTCCTATCAGGACGAAGTGATCCGAGAAGTCGATCGAGCCCAGAATCTTGTAGATCGGGAGCTCCTTCCGTTTTGCAGGGACTGATGGCTCGATGACCGGGGCGGCCTCCAGCGAATCGTCTAGGCTCAAACGTCTGAGTGGCCGCCACGAACTCGGCTGAGATAAACACCCTGAGGATCGCACAGTCGGCGATATCAGGGTACTCGAGACATTGCACGCCGAAGACTCAGGGGAACGAACTGCGGTCATCCATGACGCTTCAGGAGATTGAAGCTAACCGGGTTCGAGGTCCAAGACAGAATGCTTTCTATTGCTTCCCTCGTGCGGCTGCTGCCTTCGCGGCGAGCTCTGCAAACTCCGGTTCGCCGAAGGCGGTGCCAGAAATCCCCCACCCGCCCTCCGCGGCTTCCGTCAGCAGGACCCATGTCCTGCCTGCCTGTGTTGGGTCTCCGCTGATCCTTGCGACTATGTCTGTCACGTCCTTGACGAGCTGTCTCTGGCCGCTTCTGGTCAATGCCTTGGGGGGCGTGATGACTTGTACCCGGACTACCCTGGCGGAGTCTGTGGCGGCCGTGTGGATTGAGTGGCCTTCCATTCTGTGGATAAAGCAAGCCGTGTTGTTCAGGTGGAACGGACCCGGAGTGGGCACGCCCTCGGCCCTGAGGACCGCCATGGTGAGTTCATGGCCAAGCTGGCCGTCCACTCCTGGAGGAAGGAGGTCGGATGGGAGGTAGACGTCTATCATCGGCACGCCGGGTTGGCACCTACCCTTAGGACTGGGCTCGTGGCGAACCGAGGGTAGTTGGGATTTATATTTGGAAAGTGAGCAAAAGGGAAGCATGTTGGAGCCCAGCTTTGAAAGTGACTTCAGGCGGACGCATAGGAAACTGGAAGCCCGCTATCTGAAGGTGGACTTCGCAGACTGTCCGCTGACGGCGTCGCTCGGCCTGCTTGGCAAGAAGTGGACGATTCTGATCATCAGGGACATCGGGATCTACGGAAGGGACAGGTTCAACCTTCTTCTCCGCTCCATTCCAAGGATTCCCCCGAAGATGCTCGCAACCCGGCTCGGGCAGCTTGAGCAGGAAGGGTTCCTCGAGAAGCGTGTGGAGAGGAGTTCACCTCCGAGGATAGTCAGATGGTCGCTCACCGAGAAGGGGCTGGACGCCGTGAGGGTCGGGATGATAATCGGCGCCTTCGGCTCGAGATGGCACGCCGACATAGTATTTGATGACAAAAGACCCAGACAGATGCATGAGTTGCTCAACGAGGAGGGGATGGGACTCCTGACAAAGGGATTCTGGGCGGCTGAAGGAGAAGTCTCCGAGGACCAGCGCTGAGACAGGCTTGATCAGGCCTGGGCGAGTGAGTCGGTGCCCGACCCCGGCTTCCATGCAGGTCAGCCTTTTCTAGTTGCTTCGAGTCGCAGGGCATCGAGAGCGAAGATTGATCTTTGACTACGCATCCTTGACTCAGTTTCTCAATGCCGTGAGCGCGTGCGCCGTCATCGCGGGTGTTGTCTTCGTGGTCTTCCAGCTCAGGCAGAACGCGAAGCTCATCGAGTCCTCCAACAGGCAGTTGGACACGGCGAACCGCCAGGTGGAGGCCAGCATCCAGCAGAACAGGCAGCAGGCAATCCTGTCGACGATTGAACGGTTTACCGACGAGTCATTCAACATGAGACGGAAAAAGGCCCGCGAGATCGTCAAGAGGAACCAAGGAAGCTCATGGAAGGATTTCCCGGAGTCAGAGGAAGACTTTCTGGTCAGAGGGTTTCTCGGTCTCTACGAAACGACTGCGTATCTCGTGAAGGCCGGCATAGCCGATATCAAAATGGTCGCAGAAGGGATGGGCTCCCTGATAGTGGCAGACTGGGCCGCGCTCGAGCCGGCGGTGAAGTACTACCGTGAAGCCTGGAAGAGGGACGATGCCTACCGTCACTTCGAGGAACTGGAGCGGTCGGTCAAGAAGCAACTGGGAGGGGGTGCCGCATGAGTTCTCCGTCCTTCATCCGGCGCCTATAATGTCCGGATCTGCTCAGGCGGTATATCGGACTCCTGGCTGTAGTAGAGGAACATCTTGCCAACCACCCGCTCACCGATCTTCCTGGCGTGACTTGACGATGCGACGTTGTCTTCGGCGATCTCGTTGATGAGCGTGTGTACGTGCCTCGACTTCAGATACAGCAGGCGGGCATGGAAGATGTCCGTGGTTATTCCCGTCCTCCTGAACTTCGGGTCCACGTAGAGGCCGTGCGACCTTGCGATTCCTCCGGTGATCGCCATCCAGGCGATGCCGGCTATCCTGTTGGAAATCTTGACCACGAAGCACCTGTCGCCATTCCGGAGGGCGACGCTGACCCATCGGGGGTTCGTCTCGGGCTGGGCCAGGGCCATGAATTCCTCTATCTCCTTCGGGTCGCTGTCGATGCTGACCTGGTGCCTGAATCTGCGGTCCGTCTTGGCGGCGTCGACGTCGAGTTGCCAGATGTTCCAGTCTTCTCTGGGGAGCCCGGCCGCATCGAGTTCCGAGAAGATGTAGCTGGAGGGCTTGAGACCATAGAAGCGGTCGAACGCCTCCCTCGACTTCGTGAAGATGGTCCCAGTCGCTTCGTAGTCGTCATAGATGAACAGGCCGTTCTTGCCCTCGGCGCCTTCCGAGACGAACACCTCCCCGCCGGCGTCCAATTCCTCTCCTGACTCGTGCTTGAGGATTGGTTCGAAGAACGAAAGCCCCTTCGGCAAGGCCCCGAGCTCGGCGTCCACTGACTTCTGGTCGGACACCCTGGCTATCTTGATCATGATCACCAGTCCAGGATCGTGAAGCTCTTGCTCAGCCTCTCCTCGCCGACTATGTTTCCTATGACAAGCTCGAGGCTGTCCACGCTACGATGGAGTTGGACGACCTCGTCGTCCTTCAGGGCCTCCCTCAGGAGGTACTCGAACTGGACCTTGCGGTCGGTCGCCTGGCCGAACCTCCTGACGCGCTCCCTTTCGATCTGCTCGTAAGCGTACATGAACTCGTAGAGCGACCTGTAGATCTGGTGCTCCATGTTCTCCTCGATGTTGAACTCGA
>JASHVT010000093.1 GCA_030039515.1 Nitrososphaerales archaeon | reverse complement strand
CAGCGCCTAGTATCAGCCGCCCCTTCTTCAGCAGGCCGACGCATGCTACGTCGACGAGGCAGTTCCTCTCGAAGCTCTCGTCGAACTCGATGTCGCCCGCGACGGTGGGGATCCCCGTCGAGTTGCCGTAGTCCGAGATGCCCCTTACGACGTTCCTGAACAGCCACCTTGAGTGCCCGCTCTCGGTAGGGTCCCCGAACCTAAGGATGTCAAGCAGGGCGATGGGCCTCGATCCGACCGACAGGATGTCTCTGAGGACGCCTCCGATTCCTGTGGCAGCCCCTCCGTATGGATCTACGGCCGATGGGTGATTGTGGCTCTCGATGTGCATCGTCACAGCGTACCCGCCTCCGACGTCGACTACGCCGGCGTCGTATCCCGGCCCGAGGAGGACCCGCCTGCCTGTCGTCGGGAGTCTCTTCAACAGGGCCCTAGACGACTTGTAAGAGCTGTGCTCCGACCACTCGGCGCTGATTATCGCCCACTCCGTGTCATTCGGCTCCCTTCCCAGCCCCCTCCTCGCTGTTGCCGCCTCTTCCTCAGTCAGGCCCAGGCGAGTGGTCGCGGATAGCAAGTTGGCTCAGCTCACCATCGAGCGTAGTATCCTGGCTCCGTCGGACGTGGCGAATGGGCTCAGCGTTCCGTCCGCCGCCCTCTCGGGATGAGGCATCAGCCCGAGGACGTTCCCTTCCCTGTTGCATATCCCGGCTATGTTGTCCAAGGTCCCTGTCGGATTGGACGAGGCCGACGCTCGGCCGTCCATGTCGCAGTACCTGAACGCGACATTCCCCTCTGCCGTGATACGCCTCAGGTCTCGGGCTGGCGCGTAGAACCTTCCTTCGTTGTGGGCGATGGGGATCCTCAGGACATCGCCCTTCTTCAGCTGGCGCGTGAAGGGCGTCCTGTCGTTCTCGACCCTGACCGCCACCCACCTGCAGACGAACCTCAGGGAGGAGTTGCGAAGGAGCGCCCCGGGCAGCAGGCCCGCCTCGATCAGCGTCTGGAAGCCGTTGCAGATCCCCAGAACCGGGGTCCCTCTCTCCGCGAGGCGCCTGATGCGCCCGATGGCAGGACTGCGCGCTGCAATCGCCCCGGCCCGCAGGTAGTCGCCGAACGAAAACCCGCCGGGTAGCACCACCGCGTCGTAGTCATCTGACGGGCCGTCTTCGTGCCAGACAAGTCTGGCGCGGACTCCCTTGATAGCCCCCAAGGCACGGACGGCGTCCAGGTCGCAGTTGCTCCCGGGGAACCTCACGACCGCGACCTTGGAAATGCCTCTTACACCTCTATTCTTATCGAATGGGCGGCCGGATTGTAGATCCTGAGCTCGTCGCACATCTTCGTGACCAGCCTGCGTGCGCTTTCCCCGTCTCTGGCCTCGACGCTGACGCTCAGACACTTCCCGCTGCGGATCCTCTTTACCTGCTGAAAGCCCGACTTCGCCACAAGATCTCTGAAGATCGTCTCCCCCTCCGGGTCGTTCGCCCCTGCCTTGTTCGAGATGACGACGCTGACCTCGAAGAGCCTGGGCACAATTTTTCGCAGGTTTTGCGCGGCTATTTTAATTGGTCTTTCCATGGACATGTTAATTTTCAGCATAGGTGAAGGCGGTCTGTTAAGTAGCGCCCCCGGCCGCTCGTGGCGAAGATGCCTGACATGGTGAAGGTGAGGACGGCGCTGTTCAGCGTATCGGACAGGTCAGGCCTCTCCGAGCTCGCAGGCGTGGTGAGGTCATTCGGCGCCGACCTCCTGGCGTCAGGAGGCACATTCTCTGCCCTGAGGGAAGCCGGGGTGGAGGCGAAGAGCATCCAGGACGAGCTCAAGCTCCCCACTTCCCTGGATGGACGGGTGAAGACGCTGCACGCCCCGCTGCATGCCGCCATTCTCGCGAAGGCGACGGACAGCCACATGGCCGAGCTGAGAGCCATGGGCGTCAGACCTCTGGACATGGTAGTCTGCAACTTCTATCCCTTCCGAGAGGCAGCGGAGGACCCATCCGCGACTGAGGAGGAGCTCGTGGAGAAGATAGACATCGGCGGGCCCACGATGGTCAGGGGCGCGTCGAAGAACTTCGACAGAGTGCTGGTCGTTCCGTCCCCCGGGCTCTATGCCGAAGTCATCGCAGAGCTGAGGCGGCACGAGGGAGCCACGACGCGGGAATTCAGGAGGGCTATGGCCGCGGAAGCCTTCTCCATCACCGCATCGTACGACTCTCTGGTCAGCGGGAGGCTCAGACCCACCAGGAGCGAACTCCCTGCGAGGCTGACCGTCTCGGCCTCGAAGTACAAGGACGCGAAGTATGGTGAGAATCCAGGACAGAAGGCCGTGATCTACTCGATCGACGGGTGGAAGACCATGGCAGACTGGAGGCAGCTAGCCGGAGACGTGCTCTCCTTCAACAACCTGCTCGACATAGGCGGGGCATACGAGATGGTCGAGGGATACGACGAATGGCCGGCCGTCGCGACAGTAAAGCACGGGCAGATCAGCGGCTTCGCCCTGGGGCCTACGGTGGCTGAAGCCTACAGGCTAGCCCACTCGTGCGACCCCGAGGCGGACTTCGGGGGCACGGTCGTGTCGAACAGGGCGGTGGACGCCCAAGCGGCGAAGCTGATCGGGAGGAACGAGGGAACCGATGACGGCTCGGTGTACACAGAGATAGTCATAGCGCCCGCGTTCTCCGACGAGGCCGTCTCCATCCTGGAGAGCAAACAGAAGAAGAAGATCAGGGTCATCCAGGCGGACTCCAGACCTGACTATCCGTACGACATCAAGGTGATAGAGGGCGCCGTCCTCGTCCAGGACGCTGCGGACTATCGACGCAAACTTGACGCGACCCTCCTCACGTTCCCCACAAAGGCGAAACCTGACCGGGACGCCCTGACGAAGCTGCTCGCCGCGTGGGAGGTCGTGCGGAGGGTGCAGTCCAATGGCATCGTGATTGCGGACGGCTCGGTGGAGGGGGGACGGCTCGTCGCGTTCTGGACGCTGGGCGTGGGCAGCTTCAGAAAGCGGAACGGCGCGGTGAAGATCGCGCTCGACAACGCGGGGGAGAGAGCGAGGGGAGCCGTCTGTGCCTCGGACGGGTTCTTCCCCTTCAGGGACAGCGTCGACCTGCTCGCCGTGGCCGGCGTCAGCTCCGTGATCCAGCCGGGTGGCTCCGCCAACGACTCGGCGTCGATTCACGCGTGCGACGAGCACGGGATGGCGATGGTCTTCACGCAGACGCGGGCGTTCAAGCACTGACCTAGCCTCCGGCTCGCAGGGCCTCAAGATGCCTGCGCGACCTTTCGACGTCGGCCTCCGCGGCGATGTCTTTGCGCCAGCTAAGGGGCCCTACGAGGGCAGAGGCGACCATGAGCGACAGGTCGCGGGCCCGCTCCAGCGTCCCCGCCACGCCCACCGCCGCCACGGAACGGGAGGTGCCCAGCCTGCACGTCTTTCCCACGAGGTTGACGTCCATCGGAAAGACCTTCGCCTTCCACGCCGCTGCGCGCGCCCTCCTGTCAGCCGCGCCCATGCTGACGATGCCGCCCGTCTCTCCGGGTTGCTGTCCTGTAGTGTACGAGTACGGCACGGCGCAGGTGACGACGGACGAGACGGGCCTGAATCTAATGCCCTTCAGCGACGTGCTGAGGATCCTGAAACAGACATCGACGAAGTCGTCCTCCATGGTCGCCAGGAGATTGACCGACTCGGTGTTTCCTCCCCTGCTGTTTCTTTCGAGGATCTTGAAGCCCTTGCCGGTGTGCATGACGGCGTCATAGAGGACGATCCCGCGGAGGCCTGGTTCGCTTCCGCGCCCTTTCCACCGTCGGAAGGCGGACTCTTCCGAACTTGCGAGCCGCGCCCAGTCACTCTCGCGCAGGAACGGGAGGTGGTTCGCGCGCCCCCTGTAGCTGCCCATGCCGCCGGTCAGCCTGCCCAAGTTGCCGTCGAGCGCCCTCTTGTAGTCGCGCGTGAGCGGAGTAGGAACGAAGTGCCTCCCGTCGCTGAACGCGTGGAAGCTCGACTCCTCGCCCTCTATCTTTTCTTCCACCACGACGCGGCCCTTCGAGAGCAGGTTGAGGAAGAACGAGGCCATCTCCTTCTCGGTCTTGAAGTCGCTCCCCCAGACCCCTACGCCTGCACCCCGCGCCGGAGCGTCGGGCTTGATCACTGCGCGGCCCAGCCTTGATGCGGTCTTCTTGAGCTCGGAGACTGCGTCGTCGACGTTGGGATAGTCGCGAGGGTCGAACACCTTGAAGGCCGGGTTCGCTTCCTCGAATGTGGCGCTGAACAGCTGGCGCTGGCCGGCCTTGCTCTGTTCGACTGCGAACTTCTTCGTCACGCAGATCATCGGTACCCCGGTATCGCGCTCTACCAAGTCCCTTCCTCCTGCGACGACGAAGTCCTCGGTGTCGGTCAACCCGAAGGAGATTCGCTCCTTGAACTGGGCCGCGAACCTGGTCACGTCCCTCAGATTCAGGTCGGGCACCACGGCGTGGCGCTTGGCGTGCCGGACGTTGAAGGGGTTCCGTTGCTTCTCGACTACGTAGAACTCGGGGGTGTATCGATCACTTCGCTGGAGCGCGTCGACGATGGCAGGAGAGCTCAGGCACTTCGAGACCACCAGGACTCCGACCCTGTCCATCTAGGCGGGCGACAGGCTGCCTGGCGTATAAACCGGCCTTCTCCGACGGTCCACTAGTCCCACTTCGTGGAGGCCCAGGCAAGACCGAAGAATGCTACACCAAGAGTGGCTATGACCACGGCGTCGAACGTAGCGGTCGAGAAGTCCCCGGTGCTGGTGGAGGCCCTCAGTCCATTTTCCAAGTAGGTCAGGGGGAGGACTAGAGAGAGGTCCTGTAGGTATATGGAGCCTGTTGGAGGCCAGAAACTGCCTGAGAAGAGCGCCATGAGGAAGGCCACGGCTACGCTCACCTTGCTTGGCGAGAATCGCCTCTCCGCGAGGTTGGCGATTAGAGTCCCTAAGCCTGAGAAAGGGATGCAGCCCATCGCAACCAGGAGCGGCCAATAGGCGCTGAAGCGCAACGGACCCCCGAAGGGGAGGATGCCGACTACGAGTATCAGTGCGCAGAGGACGAGCGAGGTGACGATCTGGACGGTCATGAGGCACAACAGCCAGACAGACTTGCTCACCGATGTGGCTGCGATCCTCTCCAAAAGGCCGCTTCCCCTCATCTCTGTCAGCGCCCTGGGGAGTATGACGAGCCCGTTGACCATGACGAAGACGGCCATCAGTCCTGGTACAAAATAGCCGCTGAGGCCAGGGAGCCCGTCGCTTGCGAATGTCAGCCCCACTGCTCCTAGATAGACGGCTGATACAAGGAACAGGAGGTAGAGGAGCAAGTTGCTTCCGTTCCTGACCCAGTCCAGGAGGAGGGCCCTCAGCAGGACGAGCGACTTCACGCCTCGGCCCTCTCAGAGGGGCCCCCCATCAGTGTCATTAGTACAGACTTCAGCGATGGGACTTCCATCGTGATGTCTGGCTGGACCCCCCGTCCGACCAACTCCCGCAGGGCGACCTCCAAGTCGCGGATGTTCTCGAAGGGTAGGAGCACGTCTCTGCCGTCCATCGCCACTCCCTCGAAGAACCTGCGGAGGGTTCCGAAAGCCGTCTCGCCACCATCTTTGAACACGACCGCCTTTCCCTTTCCGAAGGATGCGACCAGGTTGGCCGGAGTGTCGGCCGCGACAATGACGCCGCGGACCATTACGCAGATCCGGGCACCGAGACTCACCGCCTCGTCACAAGAGCTAGTAGCCACCAGGGTCGTCTTCTCTCTCGAGAGGCCCTTGACTGCATCCCAGATGCCAGGTCTGGCCCCGCCGTCGAGCCCCGCCGTCGGCTCGTCAAGGAGGACCGTCTCGGGACTGCCCGAGAACGCCAGCGCCAGGCCGACCCTCTTCCTTTCAGCGGGAGTCAGCCGCGAGTATCTCGAGCCGGCCAAGGAAGACAGTCCGGCTCCCTC
>JASHVT010000092.1 GCA_030039515.1 Nitrososphaerales archaeon | reverse complement strand
CTCCAGACGCGAAGGATCTGGGGCACGAGCCCCAGCGCGATCAGAAATCCTGCCACGAGGCCTATGACTTCTGCGGCCGACGTCATGTCTGGTCAGCCGCGGCGCCGTCCCTCCAAAAGCATTCAGGCGCCCGCCTGCGCAAGAGGTTTTCGGAGCAGCACTTCGCCCGGGACCACGCGCATCATCCTGTACATGTTTACGGCGCGGAGCCTGCCGTGGGCCTTTGAGACTTCGCCGAAGCTCGTCCTTGAGAAGCCTGCGGACACGAAGAGCCTTTCGGAGGGCTCGTTGTCCTCCTCCACGCTGGCGAAGACCTCCCTCGCGCCGGCGCTCTTGAAACGACCCAGCGCATCGTCAAGAAGCACTCTAGCCACGCCCTCTCTTCTATGGGCCCTGGCCACGGCTATGTAGAACACGTAACCTGAGGTGGGGCCGAGCATCTTCACCATCACAAGCCCACGTGGGCTGTCAGCCGAGACCGCGGCCCGAACTGTCTCGACGCTCTCGAGCGTTCCCATCGAGTGCCTGAGGTACCACCCTTCGAAGCTCTCTTCGAGTATCCATCGCAGTTCCGCTCTCTTCTCCGTCGGGACGTCAACAACCGTGACCCTGTCTTCTGTCGTCACAGTCGGAACACTCGCTTGGCGTTGCCTCCTAGAATCTTCTCCTTGTCTTTCGCGGTGACAGCGAGGCTCTTCACCAGGGCGAGGGCGTTGGAGTGGGTCGTCACTGGGTAGTCCGTCCCGAAGAGGATTTTCTCGGCCCCGCCGGCAAAGTAGATGGCGGCGCTGATCTTTCCGGCCAGCCAATCCATGTACTCCTTGGCGTAGGCGCCTCCTCCGGCCGACAGTCCGGAAGTGTCCGCGTAGACGTTCGGATGCTTGTAGATCAGCTCCGCCGCGTCCTCGAACCATGGGTTCCCGAAGTGGCAAAGGACGATCACGAGCTCCTCCCTCTCGTTGGCTACGGCATCCAGAGCCAGAGGATGCGAGTAGGTTAGTCTGCCCGTGCTGGTCGCCGTGTCTCCCGTGTGGAACATCACCGGCAGCCCCTTCTCCTCAGCGTAGTCGTATAGGGCCGAGAAGACTCCGTTGTCCGCCGAGGAGTCCACATAGCCGAGCCTGATTTTGAATCCCTTCACTTCCCTTCTGTTCTCTTCAGCCAGCTTCAGCCCGTGCTTCACTTCCTTCGCGGTCGGGTCCACGGTCAGCACAGGGGAGAGCAAGCCCCCGCTCTTCCTGCAGAGCCTCAGAACCTCCTCGTTCGGCAGGAGTCCGCCATCGAGCATGGGAGGGCTCAACAGCAATCCCCTCTCTATCCCGTGGGTTCTCATGGCGCTGAGAAGCTCGCCCATGTCATAGCCGAGCCCGTTCATCCTGGCGTATCGGACCAGACCGTCCTCCCGCTCCGAGAGGTGGATGTGGACGTCAACGACCCTCGGCATCGGTTCACCGCCGCGTCAGATTCCTAGTAAGGGTTTGCCGGCTCAGGCTATCGAAGCCCTGACTAAGGAACCAGGATTCCGCCTCTCTATCCGAAGAGGCCGCCGCTCAGGTACTTCAGTCCGGAGTCGACGACGACCGTCACCGCCCTGTGGCCCGCCCCGAGTTCTCGCGCCATCTGGATCGCCGCGAAGACGTTCGCTCCAGAGGATATGCCTCCGAAGATCCCCTCGGACCTCGCCATCTCCCTCGCGGTCGCGTAGGCGTCCTCATCAGAGACTGGAACTATCCTGTCCACGAGGTCCATTCTCGTTATCTTTGAGACGAACCCGGGCCCTATCCCTTCAATCCGGTGGCCTCCTAACGGTCCGCCTGACAGCCCTCTGGAGGAAGCGGGCTCGACCGCTACGCACTTGATGCTGCGGTCCTTCTCTTTGAGCACCTCGGCGTTGCCCGAAAAGCAACCGCCCGTCCCCACGCTCATCACGAAAGCGTCGAAGCCTCCCGTCTGCTTCAGGATCTCCTCGCCCATCCCATGATAGCCTGCCCTGTTGTCAGGGTTGTTGAACTGGTCAGTCCAGAACGCTCCCGGTTCGGCGGAGAGCTCCTTTGCCCTTGCGATCAGCTGCTGGATCAGTCCAGGCGTTATCTTCCGGTTCTCGCTTGGTATTACGTCGACGACACCTCCGAAGGCCCTCATCGTGGCCAGCTTCTCCTCCGCGAAAGCGTCCGAGCAGACGAAGTGGGACCGATAACCCTTGGCTGCGCAGACCATGGCGAGCGAACTGCCCGTGCTGCCCCCAGTGTACTCCACGACCTTCCCTCCGGGCTTCAGCTGGCCTCTCCTCTCCGCCCCTTCGACCATCGAGAGCGCCATCCTGTCCTTCATGCTTCCAGTCGGATTGGCGCCTTCCCACTTCACCCAAACCTCCGCATAATCCTGCGGTACCATCTTTCTCAGCCTGAACATCGGCGTGCCCCCGATCGAGTCCAGGATGCTCGCTCCCCCAGGGTGACCCGTTCGAGCCGTCATGCTCCGCACGGGTGGGGGCATATCTATTTCAACACCGATGGCGCCGAACGTCTGTGAGCAGCAAGGAGATAGACAACCTCGAAGAGCTGCGGAAATTCAGACTGGCTGACGAGGGCTACATCGTGATCACAGACAGCGCCAGGCCGACGCTGGTCCACAAGGTGAACGCGAAGTGCATCTCCATAGACAGCTTCAACCTGAAGGTTAGCATCAACGGGCGCAAGCAGGGGAGATACTACTGGGTCGACAGCTTGGCAACTGCTTCTCAAGCACATCAAGCAAAGCGCTGCAAGGTCTGCAAGCCGGAGCTGTTCCTGGTCCACCCTTCCAACTTCGACAAGTAGGACCGTCTCTCAGTCTACAGAAGAGAGCGCATCCCTCACCCACTCCATAAGCGCGGCCGCGCGCGAACGCTTTTCCCACGTCATGCATCACAGCGCGGCATGTCAAAGCTCTCTCCCAATCTGAAGCCGTTCTTCGCTAAGATGGCCCAAGACCTCGTGGCTCTTGGCGAGCCGAAGGTAGCCACCAACAGGGCCGAAGCCAAACTCGAGGAGGACCAGCGTTCCGAGGTCACGATAAGGGGCTTCACATTCATCCAGGACGAGCCGAAGAGCGTCCTTGGATCGGGGGAGGGGCCGACACCAACCGACTTCTTCATGGCTTCCGTTGCTCTCTGCGAGAACGTCGTCTTCGCCAGGAACGCGGCACTGAACGACGTCTCCATCGGGTCGCTTGAGACAGTGGCGACCGGAACATGGGACATGAGGGGCCTCTTCGAGGCGGGAGGCGCGGAACCGTCGTTCTCCTCAGTTCTCGTGGAGACGAGGGTGAAGTCGGATAGTCCGCTGGCGGAGGTGGTGAACGTCGCGCGGATGACCCACCGCAGATGCCCGGTTCATGCGACCCTGCGAAAGGCCACGGCGCTCACCTTCAGGTTGGTGGTGAACGGTACCGAAGCCCCTCTGTGACTCAGGATGACCCGCCAAAATAACGAGACTGTGGAGGCCTCTCTCATTGAGAGGAAACTCGCAAGTCCAGAGAGACAAAACGTTGTGCCATGACGTGGCGTCGTGGAACTGGGCCCCTCACGGTTTATAGAGAGCTCTGGCTTCGCTCGAATGGAGGATGGCCCCCGCTCCCACCAAGTCTTTCGTGGGGTTTCTGCTGCTTTCCGCCGCCTTTTTGACGGGACCTTCGACCGCGGTGGCGACAGTCCAATCCGGCTCAGTTCTGACGACAATCAAGGTAGGCCCGTTCCCGGAGGCAGTCGCCTTCGACCCGCTGAACGGGGACGTGTACGTCGCTGACTATGGCACGAACACTGTCTCGGTGATAGACGGGGCAACGAACTCCGTGGTCGGAGGGATATCCGTGGGGTACAACCCATCGGCTCTGGCCTTCGACTCGGCCAACGGCGACATCTACGTGGCAAACTGGGCTTCCCAGAACGCGTCGGTGATTGACGGTTCAACCAACGAAGTGATAGCCAACATTACGGTAGGGCAAGGCGCCGAGGGTATCGCATTCGACGCCTCCAACGGCTACCTCTATTTCACATACTCGCCGACCCAGTGTCCCGCGACTGGGTGTCCTTCGGGCGCAGTGACCATGGTTGACGGCTCGGACAACCAGGTCGTGGGAAGCATAAGGGCCGGGCCCACCCCATGGGGCATCGCGTCTGATCCGCTCAACGGATGCCTTTACGTTGCTGATTACGGATCTGAGTCTGTCTCAGTAATCAATGGCACGACCGGGAAGGTCGTGACGAAGGTGAGTGTCGGTCAATACCCTCTTGGTGTCGAGTACGACTCATCCAACGGCTACATCTATGTCACGAACTCCGGCGCCAGCATGGTCAACGGTTCCGGCACGGTTTCTGTGATCGACGGCGAGTCGGACGAGGTCGTCGCCACCGTCCAGGTGGGGTCCGAGCCCGGGGGACTGGCCTTTGACTCCGCTACAGGAGACGTGCTCGTCGCAAACTACGTCTCGAACACCACGTCAGTCATTGATGGCTCGACGAACTCCGTGGTTGCTGCCGTCCAGGTGGGCATCGACCCCGCAGGAGTCGCGTTCGACTCTACAAACGGGGAGGCATATGTGACGAACAGCTACTCGGGAACGGTCTCGGTAATTGGCTTGTCTGCTTCCAATCCGGGGTCCCCTGTGCTCTCAGCACTGCTCGTGGTCGGGGCAGCCACGCTTCTTGTGGCGTTCTCCTACCTCGCCATTCGCCAGCACAGGAAGACCCGCCACTCCCAGAACACTCCGACAGCAGATGTACCTCCTACCGGCGCGCAATCGGGATCCAAAGAGTGACCAATACTTTCCGAGGCAGCGTTCAGGCGTGCAGGGTTGGTGCCTATCCTAGCTACCCTTATTCAGCTAGGGCCAAGACGAACAGAGAGGTTGTCTCTCCATTTGTCAGTGATATACCGGCGCCGTACTCCACTTGACCGTCTGACACCTGATAACCTGTCCACACCCCACCAGACTGAGATTGGAGCTTCGACATGACTGCTTCAACACCATGCAAGGTCGGAAGGTATCCCTGAGCGAACTGCGCGGTGGTTGGATCGGCAGCCAGCGTCTCCCATGCTATCACATAGTCGGCGAGTTTGTATGACTGATAGATGTCAGTCTCATTGAAGGGCTGGTCACGAAATCCGTAGCCGTCCCACATGTTGTCCAGAGTTTTGAAGTCCGACTCGGCGACCGTGCTGTTTCCAAAGTGCAAGTCGAGCATGACGCGATA
>JASHVT010000091.1 GCA_030039515.1 Nitrososphaerales archaeon | reverse complement strand
CGACTTGTTTGGAGCAACCCCGATGGAGCATGTCAGGCCGTGTCTCTTCTTGACGGTCTCCTTCACCTCCAGGGCGTAAGCCCTCGCCGACTCCTGATTCCTGCACTTGCTCGAAACGTCGAGGAATGCCTCGTCGATGCTGGACTGCTCGAACCTGTCGGCGAGTCCTTTGAGCGTCGTCATGACTTCCTCCGAGGTGGTCTCGTAGAGGCTCCAGTTCGGAGGGATGTACCTGGCGCCTGGGCAGAGCCTGTATGCCTGGGAGATGGGCATCCCCGACCTGAGGCCGAACTTTCGAGCCTCGTACGAGCATGTGATGACGACCCCGCGACCCTTGCCGCCCTCCGGGTCAGCGCCGACCACCACGGGGAGGCCCTTCAGACTCGGGTCGGCGCGGACTTCTGCGGACACGTAGAACGCGTCCAAGTCGACGTGCAATATCGCCTTGCGCTGCGACTGCATCGCTCAGCTACGACCCGAAGAGAGTCTGCTGGCCCGTGCCTTGGCCCTTCCAATCCACCTCGATGAGCCCCAGCAGGCGCCGGAACTCGTTTGCCGACTCGGGGCTGAACCCGGCGAAGTGATTGTTGAAGAAGATGTAGCCCGACTCGAACTTGCCTGAGCTCTCCTTGACCACCGAGGCCCATCGTTCCAAGTCTTCGGAGCGGTCCTTCTGGATCCCGGTGAACTCGGTCAGTTCCCTGTCGCCCACCATTCTGAGGTAGAAGAAATCGGAGGTCGCTTCGTGGGGGGTCTCCAGATACTGGTTCAGCGACCAGACCATGGCGATGTTGTTCGCCCTGAGCAAGGAGTAGGTCTCGTCGTTGAACCAAGACTTGTGCCTGAACTCGATGGCGTGCTTGAACTCCGGGGAGAGCTGGGAGACGAACTCCTTCATCACGGTGAAGTGTGTGTTGAACTTGATAGACGGCGGTAGCTGAATCGCGATTGGCCCGAGTTTGTCCTTCAGCTTGCTCACGGTGCTGTAGAGGTAGATGAGATTTGACTTCGAGTCCTTCAGCTTGCTTTCATGTGTGATCTTCTTTGGAAGCTTCGGCGAGAAGAGGAACCCGTCCGGAGTCCCCGTCCTCCACTGGTTGATCATGAAGGGGCTCGGCACCCTGTAGAAGCTCGAGTCGATCTCCACGCAGTTGAACACCTTGGAGTAGAACCCGAGGTACTCCTTGGCGGCCAGACGCTCAGGGTAGAAGAGGCCACTCCAGTCCTTGTAGGACCAGCCGCTGCATCCTATCCTTGCTTCATTGAGGTCCAAGATGAGGCGAACGACTGAAGCCTCAGACGTCCGCCCTTTATTTGATGCTTTTTTGCGAAACGGGCTCCAGGTCCTCGTGTTCGACGCCCAACGGATTATTTATAACGATGGGCGGGCCCAGAAATTTGCCTTGTCTCAAGGTAATCCGGACATCAGACAGCAGGTTGAAGCGAACAGGGGCACACTGAAGAAGCTACAGCTTCTCATCCCCGGTCTGAGGGGGTATAGGAACAAGGAAGACCTGAGAGTATCGGACGAGCTCCTGAGGAACGAAGTCGCGGACAGGCTGGACAAGGTCAAGGGGAACCTGGAACAGTTGAGGAAGCTGGTGGCCTCGGCGGGAGACATCAACAACCTGACCGGAGTCGGGTCGCTCATCGCGCAGGTCCAGACCTTGAGCGGAGAAGTGAGGCACGCCGCCCAAGGCTACGCGGGGTGGGTTGCTCCGATTACGATCAACGAAGACAAGCTGAACAAGCTCTATGACTACGACTACGCGTTCGTGAGCACGGTGATACAACTGGACCAGGCGACCTCGGCAGGAGGAATCAACTACGACGCTTCGGCGCCGGCTTCGATTCAGGCCACGCTCAGGCAGCTGTCGGCGACCGTCGCCGATGTCAAACAGAAGTGGTCGCTCAGGATGGAGACGATCGAGGGGATAGCCCTCAATTAGGAGTGGTGGAGATGTTCGGAAAGAACCAGAACTCGGTTCCCGCCTCGGGCGGAAGCGTAATCGGCTCGACGACCATCGAGTGGGAGGACCAGTACAAGCAGGGCAGCGTGATGTGGAAGGTCCCCAGGAACATCCGGATGAACGACAACATAGTAGTCAGGGAAGACGAGATCGCGGTCTTCTACAGGGACGGAAAAGTCCTGACATACTTCGACCAGCCCAACAGGTATGCGCTCACAAGCCTGAACGCGCCCGTGGTCGGGAACCTTCTGAAGTTCTTCACTGGAGTCCAGCAGGAGGCAGAGGTATACTACATCCCCAAGCGGTACCTCGACGGAAAGTTCGGGAGCGCTCAGCCATACCAGTTCACCGACCCGACGTTCGGGGTGGTCAACCTCAGGATCTTCGGAGAGTACAGGTGGAAGATTTCGTCGCCTGAGCTCTTCATCAACCAGTTCGTAGGGACGTTCAGCGCGGAGACGTCTGAGGACGTCGAAGGCAGGATCAAGGAGCAGATCGTGATCCTCGTCTACAACGCGCTGGGCAAGATGAAGTCCCAGGGGCTCAAGATAACCGACCTTGCAGCGAACCTCACGAACATCGAGCAGATGGTGCTCGCCCTGGGGCCGGACAACTTGGGGCAGTACGGCATTGAGATCAACAAGCTCTCGGGACTGACGATAAGCCTCCCCGACGACGTCCAGAAGGCGATAGACACGAGGTCGGAGATGCAGGTGCTGGGAGTCAACTATATGCAGTACCAGACAGGGAAAGCGATTGATGACGCGGCGAAGAATCCGTCAGGGGGGGCGGGTGTGACGGCAGGCCTCGGCGCTGGTATGGGTGTTGGGTGGGCCATCGGCGGCCAGATGGGCCAGGGGATGGCTCAGGGCATGCAGAACAGGAGCTGCCCGAACTGCGCTTCTCTGATCCCTGCCAACGTAAAGTTCTGTCCGAACTGCGGCTTCGCACTGCCGGGTCCGCAGGCACCTCCTTCTCCTGCTGGGACGAGCAAGTTCTGCCCCAACTGCGGGAGTCCCGTGGCCGCGGGCGCGAAGTTCTGCAACAACTGCGGCAACGCAGTATAGGCCTCGGCCAACCCAGAAATATCCAGCGGCCCTAGCCGCGGGCATGGAGAAAGGAAAACAGGGAGTGCCGGTCGTCATACCGCAGGACGTGTGGCAGCCCTTGATGGAAATCAGGGCGCAACTCGACTCTGAATGTCCCGGAGCGCCTACGCCCATAGAGGAGATGCTGAGGGAGGTCGTCAGCCACTACGAGCGCTGCGAGAGGGCAGTGGACGAGGCCGAAGACTTCTGCAGGCGCGCACAGAAGTGGAAGCGTCCTAGCTGAGCGCGACCGGGTTTGAAGCTCGGGACGATCGGGATTCGGCTAGGTCCTAGTTTCTCTCGGTCACGATGGCGGCGACGCAACGGGCATCGGTGACGGAGACATCTGGGACGATGGCTTCCACGTCAGACCGAGGATGGAGCCGATCAAAGCGAGGATGAACCCTATGACGAGGCCCCCTACGGTGAAAATCGCTCCGACTAGAGTGAAGACGAGGACTATGACCGCTGCCAGTCTCACTCTGGACTTGCTGGAGCTGTTCATCATTATGGCTCCTACTATGATCAGGACGCCGCACACGAGCCCTATCCCGCCCACTGCGGCTATGGCAGCTCCGTAGGACGCGTATCCCGCGAGACTGGAGATTCCACCGATGAGCGCGGAAGCGGCGGCCACTACGAGTCCGATGAGGAGGTAGAATATGCCGCCGATGAGCGACAGGACGAAGGCGGCTGTCGGCTTCTCCCCCACGAGAGGACAGGCTTCAGTTTGATATTTAACACTGAGCCGGAATAGTTCTGGTACGTCTTAGTGTCTCGGACATGGGTTGCGGCTGAGTACTTGATTGGTCGAACTGGGGCACGAGCGGACCGCTCCTACAACCATCTGCGCGTTGCCTTCTTGTACGATAGGTAAGATTCGCCGAACTGCTCGGCCAGTCTCGCCTCTTCTCGCGAAACCTCTAAGTTGAATACTGCAAACATCGCTAGGAGGAAGACGAGCATGAGGAGGTTGACTTCGATCAGGAGAGCGCCGAGCCCTGTCAGCAAGATTCCTAGGTATGACGGGTTTCTCGAATATCGGAAGACACCGTCCACAACCAGGGTTCCCGGCACATGACTCCAATGCACGTTCCGGTTTGAGACTATCAGCCGCCTGAGAGCCAGGTATCTCAACACGAATCCGAGAGCGACCAGCACGACGCCCGGGGCGACGAGTGATAGAGTTTCCACAACCGGTAGGCCGAAGAAGTAGCTAACCTTGACAGTGACGAATAGCACGCCCAGAAGTGCCACGAGTCCTGCGATGGTAAGGCCCAATAGCAAAGTGCGCAACCTGTTGCTTGGAGTCATCTCTGAGACCAAGGTGCGGGACAGACTCAGACCAAGCGTCTGAACTCGAAGCCGCACTTCAGGCAGACGCGCATACCTGGGACGTCTCTCACTGACTGCTTCGTGCGGCATCTCGGACACTCGACCGTCAGAGTCGCCACCTTCACGTCAGCGCTGTGCTGCGCCCTTACCTTGTCGATGGCCGAGCTGTAGGCGTCGCGTCTTCTGTCCCCAGGCAAGCGGCCTTCCCGGGGCCTCGGGTGTGAAAAGCGTTACCCTTGCTGTACTTCTTCGAGCGTGAAGGTGAACCTAGCGCCGGGGAACTCGCCCGTGTTCACTCTCTCCCAGGCCACCTTGTAGGTCTTGGTGACGTTGGCCCCGATTATACTGATCTTGGTCGGGACGTCTGCGAAGAGCTTCTCCACCTTGGCCTGGTCCTTGGTCAGTATCAGGCTCCTCCTTCTCTTCATCAGATACTTGACGGCGACGTTCTGGTGTGCGTGCCCTTCCACCGGAATCTTTTCCTTGCCGGTGTCAATCGTGAAGTTTCGCTTTGCCAAGGCCTGCCCCGAGGCATCTTGCGCAGCTTGTAAATGTGTTGTCCTTCTCTTGGCCTTGGGACGGCTGGCTACGGCTTCTTTACGTTGGTGACGAGCAGGCGGAACTGAAGGGTCTTGCCTGCCATGGGGTGGGAGCCCGACTTGCCATACGCCTTCTCGGGAGGAAGGGTGATCTCCTTGGTCTCGTTGACCTTCATGCCCATCAGGGCCTCCTCGAACCCGCTGATCACCTGGTGCGCTCCCAGCGTCACCTGGAGAGGCTTGTAGTCGCGGGCAGGGCTGAACAGGCCTGCTTTGATCGCCTCGGCCTTCATGCTCGTGTCGAAGACCTTGCCTCCGGGGAACTTTCCTAGATAGTGGACAGAGACCGTGTCTCCCTTCTGCGCTCCGCTTTCGCTCAAGGAGGTCGCGCGGGCCATATCTGGTTTTAATCGTTGCTGTGAAGAAGCCGCCCCTCGCTGTCTTCGTCTGCCCATTCCTGGCGGGCTCGGTCCTCCTTCCGCGTCTCGTTCGAGGTAAGACAAGGCCTCGGACTTCCGGTTCTCCCCCGGTCGTTCTTCAGCGCCAAGCAAGGCGCTCCGCGCCTCCTACGACCAGGCGAGGACCGTTGCGTCTTTGGTCCCGCCCGACCCGTCCCAAAACGCGACCCTTGGATCGCGTCGGTCTCTCCTGGGCTCAAGGCCGAACCTCGGGCGAGGTTGCGGACCGGGATATCCCCGACATCGCGCGTTGCTGGTGTCGACTCGGTCTGCGTCCCCGCACTCGATTCAGCCGACAGCGAGAGAGCTGACCATCTCGTGGCAGAGCCGCGCTGTTATCCTGCGTTGGCTCTTGTTGCTGACAAAGTGCAGATTTTCTATAGACAAAGCCACGCGACGCTATCAAGCACGATGAACGGCGAATGTGCGTCCGTGACCAGGCCCGTCTGCGCATCGTCTCGACGCTCCGACTCCCGAATCGGGCCTCATCGGCTCGCGAGGGTTGGAAGAACGTGACCAATGATGCAACAAATTGCTGTTGAAGGATGAAATCCTTCCGCGTCCGAGCCGCATTCGTGGAGTCAGCAGTCCACAAGGCGATGAAGGAGGTCATCAGAGGCGAACTCGAGCGAGAGCGTTACTCGGTCGTCGAGGAGCCACTCTTCATCCCCGGAGAGAAGGTCGCGTGGAGTTCGTACAGGCCAGACCTGATGGGCTACAGGCGCGAGGACGGGTCGGAGGAGATAGTACTGGTAGAGTGCGAGACGCGTCCCAGCATGAGGAGATTCGGGCTCAAGAACCACTCCAGTGTCTGGCTCCAGCCTGGCCTCCCGATGAACGGGTCGGTCAGGAGGATTCTCGCAGTCAGAAGAGGTTGGCTGCGCGCCGTGGACATGGGACTGAGGTCGCAGTGGGAGATCTGGGTGCTGGGCGACGCAGGACCAATAATCCAGATTCCACGTGTAGGCTCAGACTGAGCATCTTAGAGCCGGACGAGGACAAATATCCCGGTGTCGGGGCCGAAGCGCTGAAATGGGCCGCGCGCTCTTCAGGGACAGGACCGATGCGGGAAGGAGGCTTGCTCGGGCGCTGGCCGAGTTCAAAGGCGCGGGCGCCATTGTCTTGGGGATACCGAGAGGCGGCGTGGTAGTCGCCGCGGAGGTGTCGGACGAGCTTGGCGCGCAGCTTGACGTCATCATCACACGAAAGATAGAGGCACCAGGCGAGCCGGAGTTCGCCCTAGGCGCGGTGACGCAGGAGGGGGAGGCGATCTTGGACAGGCAAGCGGCGGAGTCGCTCGGAGCGAGCCAGGACTACTTGGACGAACAAATCAGGCGGAAGAGGGCCGAGGTGGAGGAGAGGATGAAGAGAATCAGAGGAGACAGGCCCTACCCAGAGCTCAGAGGACGCGTCGTCATAGTCGTAGACGACGGAATTGCGACCGGGAGCTCGATGGGGGCGGCCGTGATGTCCGTCAGGAAGAGGAGCCCGAAGCGGATTGTCGTCGCGGTGCCCGTCGCACCCCAAGACGCGATCGACTCGCTTTCCGAGGACGGGACCAGAGTCGTCTGCCTTGAAAGGCCGGCCGACTTCCTAGCCATCGGGGAGTTTTACACGAACTTCGTCCAGGTGGAGGACTCTGAGGTCGCCAAGCTGATTGAAGAGAGAAGAAACGGGCGACTGTGAACATACTGCGGCCTTGACGTCGTTGACATTGCGGAGGACTAGGTCGGATGTCCGGAAGTTCAAAGCCGATTTCTTCTCGCTCGCGGCGTTCAAGCCTTAAATCAGAACGGGGAGGCAGCAGAGGGCGGGTTCACATTAGAAAGGGACCGAGAGCCAAGGCGCGCGGTGGTCACCTGATGCCTGATTCACGGACCGTCAAGGCCGCCCTTGCGGAAGAGCTGTTCGAGATAGGCGCCTTAAGGTTCGGCAAGTTCACCCTAGCGAGCGGCAAGTCGAGTTCGTATTACCTCGACCTGAGGATATTGCCGAGTTTTCCTGAGGCCTTCGCCCTGGAGATGGAAGGGTACAGGGCCGTCATGGGCGAGATGGGCGGGGAGTACGATGTCGTCGCCGGTGTTGCTACGGCGGGCGTGACTGTGTCTTCCGTGCTTGCGTTCCTCCTGAAAAAGCCGATGGTGTACGTGAGGAAAGAGGAGAAGGGGCACGGCCTCGGGAAGCTCGTTGAGGGCGCGGTGCAGCCGCGGTGGCGGGCGATTGTCGTGGACGACCTCGTGACGACGGGCGGCAGCATCATATCGGCGGTCGAAGCTCTGAGGAAGGCAGGATGCGCGGTGAAAGACGCCGTGGTTCTCGTCGACAGGCTTGAAGGAGGCAGCGTGAACTTGGAAGCGATTGGTGTCAGACTAAGGAAGTTTGTCGACATCAGGGAGCTCGCCGAGATGCTGCTGGAACGAGGCAAGCTGACAAAGCGCGACTACGAGGCTGTGACGAAGCAGATGGAGGGTCGTGGCGAGTGAGCGTCGAGGCGATAGCCGTGAAAATGGGCCGTTTGCAGCTCGCAAACCCCGCCGTGCTCGCGTCGGGCGTGCATGGAAGCTCTCTCTCGAAGGTCCTCGACGCCATAAGATTCGGTGCGGGCGGGGCGGTGACCAAGTCGATCGGGCCGAGGCCGAGAGAAGGGAACAGGGAGCCGACGCTGGTCGAGGTGGACTCGGGGATGGTCAACGCTGCCGGGCTCCCCAACCCAGGAGCCGAGAGGTTTGCTGAGGAACTGCGAGCCGTCAGGGGGAAGCGGTTGCCCATTCTCGTGTCGATATTTGGCGCTGACGAAGAGGAGTTCCAGGGAGTCGCCCGGGCGCTGGACGACAACGACTTCATTGCCTTCGAGCTCAACCTCAGCTGTCCACACGTAGCGGGAGTGGGCACGGAGATAGGCCACGACCCCGAGCTGGTGGGCAAGGTCGTGAAGTCAGTGAAACGCGCCACAGGGAAGCCCGTCTTCGCCAAGCTCTCCCCCAACACGGAAAGGCTGGTCGAGGTGGCCAGGGCCGCGGTCGACGCAGGTGCGGACGGACTGACAGCAGTCAACACGATCAGGGCGTTCCCCATCGATGTGGAGACGGGAAGGCAGGCGCTCTCGAACGGCTTCGGCGGACTTTCTGGCGGAGCGATAAGGCCGGTGGCGCTCAGGTGCGTCTATGAACTGCGCGAGGAGTTCGAAGTCCCGATAATGGGATGTGGAGGAGTTTCGTCTTGGGAGCACGCAATCCAATTCTTCCTTGCAGGAGCGGACGCGGTGCAGATCGGGACCGCGACCATTACGAAGTTCGCCATGTTCAACGAGCTGAACCTGGGGATAATCTCCTACCTGGAGCGCAAGGGGATACCAAGGCTCGACGAGCTCGTGGGCGCGGCACACAGGTCTGGCGCCCCAGGGGACGGGGTGGGGGAAGCAGGTTGACAAGCTTCCGAGAGAGAATGTCCCAGTCGGCTGAGAGGCACCAGAGCAGGGTCGTGCTAGCCTTGGACGTCTGGGGGCCGTATGGAAAGAGACTGGCAGCCGCGCGGAGCGTACTCGAGGCGACTCGGGACAGGATAGCCGCGGTCAAGGTCAACCATCACCTGCTCCTTCCTCTGGGCCTTACCGGAATCAAAGACATAGTGGGGATGTGCAAGCGAGAGGGCCTTCCTCTCATCGCCGACCTCAAGATAAACGACATCGAATCGACGAATCTCAACATCGTGGGTTCGCTGTTAGACTTCGGCTTCGACGCCTTGACTGCCAATCCGTTCGTGGGCTGGAGAGAGGGGCTGGAGAAGGTCATGGAAGAGGTCCATGCGAAGGACGGAGGCGTACTCCTCCTTGTCTACATGAGCCATCAGGGCGCCGAGGACGGGTACGGGCTTGGCCTCGGAGGAGGAGAATCCATGTTCAGGGTCTTCTCACAGAGGGCGAAGGACTGGGGGGCCGACGGCATAGTCGTTTCGGCGAAGTCTGCGGAGAAGATCAGAGAGGCAAGGAGGATCGTGGGGGAAGGATGCATGATATTCTCACCGGGCGTAGGAGCCCAAGGAGGAAGCCCGGAAGAATGGTACAGGACGGATGCAGACTACATGATCGTCGGGCGGGCTGTGATGGACGCGCAAGATCCGCGCGAGGCGGTCATTTCGCTAGCCGAGCGCCGAGAGATCGGCTGATGGTCCATCATTCAGCCGGAAGAACGCCTTCTGTCCCTTGAGTAGAACTCCCAGATTGTCTTCTGCTCCCTGCGGACATAGCTCTCCTCGTCCCGCGTAAGTCTGGGGTCACAACCCCTCTCCGCTCTCCTGGTCAGGGCCCTGGGGATGTCTGGTCCGACGAAGAATCCGCCTCCCGGCAGTCGGGTGTCCTTCCTCACTATGATGGCCGCGAACCCCGGAGCTCCTTCTCTCGACTCCATCACGTCGACCTCCCCGATCGCCCTCGAAAGCGCCCGACCCCTGGAGAACCGGTATCGCTGCATAAGATGGCCGTACGTCATGACCTCTCCTGACCGTGCGGCTTCGAGAAGCTCCCCGCGCATCCTCTCGATGACCTCCTTCCGCACGAGGGTGCGGCGGACCTTGCTCCGCGGAGTCACGACTCCAGGCTCTTGGCTACCTTGAACTGGTCTCCTACTATGGAGCGCATGTTCAGGAGTCCAAGGGGCTTACCTTTGTCGGTGACGAAGAGCGTGCGTATCCCGTGCTTTGCCATCAACTTGACGGCCTCAGGCAGAGGGTCGTCCGCCTCTACCGAGATCATGGGCGAACTCATGATCTTCCTGACGAGGACCTTCGACGAGAGGAGGTCGTCCGCGGCGATTCTGTTGAGAATGTCGCGCTCCGTCAGAATTCCCTTCGGCTGGCCGTTTATCAGA
>JASHVT010000090.1 GCA_030039515.1 Nitrososphaerales archaeon | reverse complement strand
GAGGACAGGTTCAGCATGATGAAGATGTGGCCGACGATGCTGTCGATATTCCTCTACATGAGGGGCAACGAAAGGCGGTACGGGCTCGAGACGAGGATGTCCGAGTTCTACAAGATTGTGACGAGGCTGTAGGTTGAGCTCCGACGAGGTCAGGACTCACACCGCCGTCCACGTGCTGAAGGGGGCCGTCCAGAAGGTCCTCGGAGCCAAATGGACGGCGTCGGTCTATGTGTCCGGGAAGCACGGCAGGCTGACTGTCCAGATCGACAGAAAGCCGACCGAGGAGGAGCTCGCCGCGATAGAACGGGAGGCGAACGGCAAGGTCTCGGAGGGGGAGGAGGTCATTGAGTTCGAGATGGAGAGGGAAGAGGCGGAAGGGCACTTCGGAGACCAGATTTACGACCTCTTTCCCGTCCCGGCGGACATCATCATGCTTAGGATAGTCCGGATTCCCGACTGGAACATAAACTGCTGCAACAAGAAGCACGTCGACTCGACCTCGGATGTCGGGACCATCAGGATGGAGACGCCCAGATTCAGGGCGTCCAGGAAGGAGCTCGAGCTGGGGTTCGATGTCGAGTAAGGCAGAACAGGTAATATTGCAGGTCTGGGGAGGCAGGGACGGGCCCGTAGCGCAGATCTGGCTTGAGCGAAATACGGACAGCGCGGCAGACTCGAAGAGGCCGAGCCTCCTATCAAGCTGAAGACAGCTGTAGTGAGCTTTTGAGCTCGCAGAGGTCGTGGGTTCAAATCCCACCGGGCCCGCTGTCAACGGCTCTCCCGCGACCTAGACTGTCGGTTCGAACCTCTTCAGAGACAACGAATTGGCTACCACGGTGACGGACGACATCGCCATGGCTGCCCCTGCCACGACAGGGCTCAGGAGCACGCCCGCCACGACATAGAGCAAGCCCGCGGCCACGGGCACGAGCGCCACGTTATACGCGAAGGCCCAGAACAGGTTCTCCTTTACCTTCGTCATTGTCTTCCTGGCGAGCTGGATGCCCGCGGCCACGTCTCTAGGGTCGTCCCTCATCAGGACGATACCGCCTGTCTCAGCGGCGATGTCAGCACCGGAGCCCATGGCTATACCGACGTCTGCCCTGGCCAGGGCGGGCGCGTCGTTGACTCCGTCGCCGACCATCGCGACGCGCTTCCCTTCGTCTTGGAGGCTCTGTATTATCTCCGGCTTGCGCTCGGGCGGCACCTCAGAGAAGAAGCTCCTGATTCCCAGCTGCGACGCGACCGACTTGCAGACCGGCAAGCTGTCTCCGCTCACCATGACGGTGTCCAGACCCATCCTGTGCAGCGCCGCTACGGCGTCTCGCGACGTGGGTCTGACGACGTCGGCCGACGCGATCAGCCCTAAGACGCGCCCCTCCTCCGCGAGCAGCATCACCGTCTTCTCCTGGCTGCCAAGCTCGGTTGCCTTGGCGAGGGTCGACTCATCGAGAGACACCCCGTTCTTCCCCAGCCAGGTCGCGCTGCCCAAAAGGAGCCGCCTGCCACCGAAGGAAGCGAGGACGCCAAGCCCCGGCGAGGTCTCAAAAGATTCAGGCTCCGGCAGTCGTACTCCGGGATTCTCCTCTTCATATCTTCTCAGGACGGCGGACCCGAGCGGGTGCTCGGACCCTTTCTCGGCGATGGCTGCCAGCCTCAGCACGTCGGAAGGCGTCCCGCCTGTACCGACGACGTCCGTCACCGAGGGGCGCCCGACGGTGAGGGTCCCCGTCTTGTCGAAGACGACGGTGTCGATCCCCTCTATTCTCTCCAGTTGCTCCCCTCCCTTGATCAGGATGCCGTTCTCAGCGCCCTTGCCTGCCCCCACCGCGATTGCCGCGGGTGTAGCGAGCCCCAGGGCGCATGGGCACGCTATCACGAGGACCGCCACGCTCACTGTGAACGCGAAGCTGACTGGCTTCTCCGCGACGAAGGCCCAGTAGGAGAAGGAGCAGAGGGCCACCGCGACTATCATTGGGACGAAGTAGGTGGATACCGAGTCCACCAGACTCTCAAGCGGCGCCTTCGTCTGCTGGGCTCCCTCCACAATCTGGGCTATCCTTGATAGCGTCGTGTCGGCCCCCACCCTGGTCGCCTTCACCTTGAGGAGGCCGGTGCCGTTGAGCGTGGCGCCGGTCACCTGACTCCCTTGGGCCTTCTCGACCGGGATGCTCTCCCCGGTCAACAGCTTCTCGTCCACAGCCGAACGACCTTCGACCACGACTCCATCGGTGGCGATCCTCTCCCCGGGCTTGACGAGCAGCACGTCCCCCTCGGATACCAGCTCCATCGGAACCTCTTCCTCTATCCCGCTCGCCCTGACCACGACCGCCGTGGCAGGCTGGAGCTCGAGAATCCTGGCGACAGCTTCGGTCGCCCTGGCCTTCACGGCCTGCTCGAGGTATCTTCCAACGAGCACCAGGGCGATTACCGTCGCCGACGCGTCGAAGAAGAGGCCGCCGAACGGGAACCAGGAAGGAAGAAGCACGAAGGCGACGCTGTAGAAGTACGCTGAAGAGGTTCCGAGAGCCACGAGCACGTCCATGTTCGAAGACCTCGTCCTCATCGCGTCCCACGCGCCTTTGTAGAACCTCCGACCCGCAACGAACTGGACGGGGGTAGCCATGGCCAGGAGGACGTACCCCGCCAGTCCGGCCGGGACCAAGGCGACGTAGGACAGGACCAGCACCGGGACGCCGAGAAGGAGACTCAGGACGACGTCCTGCCTGAGCCGTCGAAGCTCGACGGCCGGCGCGAGGAAGGTCCTCCGGCAGGACTCTGAGCAGAAGAAGTACTTTCTGCCCCTTACCGTCGAAGAGAGCGAGCCCGGGGACTCGTCGACGTACATCCCACAGACGGGGTCCTTCGCCATTCTAGATCATCTCGCGGTCCCAGACTGCCTCGACTCGCGTCCTGGCCCGGCCTTAAAACAAGCGCTCCTGAGACGCCGTCGAACGGAGTGGGGGGAGCCTCAGTAGGCCGCTGGCAGGCCGTCTCCTCTCGGGTCGCAGACAGCAAGGAGGTGGTCGGACACCCCTATGGCTTGGCAGACTCCCGTAGGGCCGGGCATCGGGAACCTACTGATGTTGAACCTTCCCGAGCGGGGGAGCTCGAAGCCTTCTTCGACCATGATGCCGTCCTTTCCGTCCCAGAGGAACCGAGGATGCGCGACTACCGCATCAGCAGCCATCGAGTAGTCGACGGCGTCGGTCACGAACTGCGCGTGCTGCAGCGGCCTGTGGTCTCCTCCGCTGGCACCGATGGCGAGGAAGGGTCTCCCTTCGCGCTCCAAGATCATGGAAGAGAGCGTGTGAAGGGGCCGCTTCCTGGGGCCGACCTGGTTAGGGCCTGCGAGGCTGAACCCCGAGCCTCTGTTTCCGAGCATCACTCCGCAGCCCTCTACGAAGACGCGCGAGCC
>JASHVT010000089.1 GCA_030039515.1 Nitrososphaerales archaeon | reverse complement strand
CTCCTATCTCGGCGAGTTCGTGGCCGGACGGTTCCTCAACGTCTACGAGCCGATAACCAACGGGGAGCTCTTCAGAGAGGTCGAGGTCGAGTACAAGCGCAGGGTCATGGTGGAGGCCCTGCTGGAGCTCTCCTCCGACTACGGCGAGTTCGGGCGGCACATCCTGGTCCCCTACGACTACTTCCTCTTCCAGAAGCTGAACAGGAGGGCCGCGGTGTATCCGCCTGCCCTCTACAGCTACGTCCAGACGTACAGCTGCACCCTCGGCAGCGAGAACAGGCGGGTTTCGCTGCAGGGGTTCAGGGAGGCGTCTGAGTCGTTGGCATCCCGTGGGCTGGTATCCCAGGAGCCTGACGGGGTCAAGCCCTTCCCTCAGAAGCTCAGGGGCGACGCCTTCACAAAGGTACAGTCGATATTCTCCCTGACGACGCGGGGCGTCGCGCAGTACGCAGTCCACGGATATGCCGGCAGGGTGGGCCTGTCTGTCTTCAGGAAGGAGGCGCAGTCCAAGCTGAAGAGGATGAGGGAGACCCCGGCTCGGCTCCCCGAGCTGGAGAGGCCCAGGTCGCTGCTCAGGCTCGAACAGGGACAGGTGATCTCAGACTCCTCTCTCCTGGTGAAGGAGCTCGCCCAGATCCTCGGCTACTCGAAATACTCCGCGAAGGAGCACGACCTCGGCGAGCCTTATTCTACTACAAGGGTTCTCACCTTCAAGGACGGCTCCAGGGAGACCCCAGTCGTCGTCAAGAGCTATTCAGACGTAAGGTCTCTCAAGTGGGCCCTGCTCAGCCTGTGGGCGTCCTCCGCAAAGAGGTTCAGCATGTCTCCTCTCGCCCGCATGGACAGGGAGTACGCGATGTCTGCGAGACTCCGGGACCTGGGGCTGCTCGTCCCAGCGATACTCGCCGTCGCGCCTGACGAAAGGATCGTCGTGAAGGAGTTTGTCAGCGGCCCTACGCTGTCCACCGTCATCGACGGGTTCCTGAAGGGGGGAGGCGGGGGGCCGAGGGAGGTCGGCGGATACGCGGCCCTGGTCGCGAGAGTTCACTCCTCCGACTTGGCTCTTGGCGACACAAAGGCGAGCAACGTCGTGGTCTCCGAAAGGGGCCTCTATCTCACCGACCTCGAGCAGGCGCTCGAGGGGGGCGACAAAGCGTGGGACATAGCCGAATTCATCTACTTCACCGGGAAGCTGTCTGTCAAGGAAGAAAGGATGAGGGTGGTCGCGAAGGCGTTCCTGGACTCCTACACAGAATCAGGCGACGGGGCGGTGGTCGCTAGAGCGGGGAGCGCCAAGTACTTCAGGCCTTTCCAGCCTTTCCTCACTCCCGGAATGGCGCGCATGCTGAGGGAGTCGCTTTCCGAATATTCCTAGCTCTTCGAGGTGTATGTCGTGTAGCCGCAGTGACCGCAGGTCAGCCTGTTCTTGTGCTGCGCCATGAAGTAGCCCCTCCCGCACCTCGGGCACTCCTTCCTCAGCCTTGAAACTGCGCCACCGTCCACCTTGTACAGCTTCCCCACCTGTATCCTTCGCTTTGGCGCCTTCGGCTTCTCCTTCTTCTCGGGCTTCTTCTCTTCGGCTGGAGCTGCCTCAGGCGCGGGCGCCGGCGCAGGCGCCGGGGCGGGCTGCTGCTTCGACATTACTTCTTCGCCTCAGGGGCGGCTGCAGCGGCTGGGGCTGCCGCCTTCTTCCTCTCCTGCTTCAGCTTGTCCCGTTCCTCCTTCGTAAGCAGCCGTTCGTCGAGATGCCGGGGATGCAGCTTCTTCCTCGCCTCCTGCGACTCGTACACGTAGAAGCTTCCGACGATCGATCTTGAGCCTGACTCGCCCTCTAGCGCGAGGAGGGCTACCCTGTCCGCCGGCACGCCGAGTTCCTTCGCCGCTGCCTCGACCGCCTCTTTCCTAGTGATCTTTCCCGCCGTCTCTCCGACCAGAATCTCGACGTAGGTCCTTCCAAGGACCTTCGAGTCCGTCTTCTTCAACACCTGCAAGCTGAACGCCCCGCCCGGCGGAGGGATATTAAGTTGAGCCGGCCTTGGCTTGTCTTGGTATCCCGAACTCGTCCATGAGCGCCTGGTTCCTTTCCTTTGACGACGAGTCGACGACGACAGCCACCATGCCTTCGCCCGGCTGCCCGTACAGGACGAGCGACGACTCGGGGGCCAGCGCGATTACCGGGATGGCGACCAGGTCCTCTTCGCCGTCGACGAGGACCCTCGCGGGCTTCTTCGAGGAGAAGGCCAAGCGCACCGCTTCGATGACCGCGGCGGTGAGGGTCGCCGGAGGGTTGGAGGCCCGGAGGATCGACTCGTACGGGACCGAGGGGGGCTTCCTCACCCTCCTCTCCTCCTTTCCGTCGACCACCTGCACGTCCGGCACGCGGCCCAGGGCCGCCAGCGCTTCGGTCGTCCTGTCTCCCACGGTTATGACAAGCTTGTGGCGCGCGACTGTGTCGGTGAACTCCTTCCCTCCGACCTCGGAGGTCGGGAAGAGCTTCCCCTGGGGCCTTCCCAGCGAGGCCCTCATGGACTCGGGCATCCGGTACACAGTCAAGTAGTTAGCTTACCTTGAGCGCGTAGCGCCCTGGCTTCAAGATCCCCAGGGTCTTGGCCACCTGGGACCTTTCAACGTTGATGACTATTATCAGGCCCGACCACTCGGTGCTGAGCTCGGTGGACCCGTCGTTGGGGCACGCCTTCTCGGTGGTCAGCATCCTGCACTTCCTGCAGGCCATCTCCTTCAAGCTCTACTTCTCCGCCGCCTTGCGCGTCTTCTGAGCCTTCGCCGCGTCTTCGTCTATCCATTCCAGGGCGCCGAGGAAGGGCTGCCTGCAGGTGACGCCTATCTTGCCCATCGATATGCCGTGCCCAAGGCTCACAGCTGTGATCCTCACCCTCACCTTGCTCCCGACCCGCAGGGTCCTCTTGCTCTGCGACGCGGTGATCATCCCGGACTTCACGTCGCTGGAGAGATAGTCGTCCATGATCTGGCTGAGGTGCAGCAGCGCGTCTGCGGGCCCGATCCTCACGAACGCCCCGAAGTCGGTCACCTCCACTATCTCCCCTTCCACTATCTCCTGCTTCAGGGGGAAGAACGTCAGGACCTCGAACCTGACCCTGTGATAGGTCGCCCCATCGCCCGCGATTATCTTCCCGACCTTGTCGACGTCGACCTTGGTCACCAGGACGAGGTAGCCGTGGTCGGGGTTGATGGTGCTCTCATACTTGAGCTTCAGTAGGTCAAGCGCGACCCTCTCGAGCGGGGACCCGAACTTGTCAGGAGGGACGCGTACGACGTCCTCTAGGTCAACTAACTGAAACATGAAGTGGCAGAAACCGAGCCCTCCCCTTCGGCTCGGCGATTTTAATCTTTGGCCGGATGAAACGAGCTCCAGACATCAGGAGAGGGAAGGGGGCATCGACCTCTTGTGAGATGAAGACTCGCGCATCTCGACGATCTTCTTGCCGACCTGGGAAGGGAGCTTCGCAGCCTTCGCAGACTCCGTGAGACCAGCCCTCTCGTCCAGGTACGCGTGAAGGAAGACGTCCAGCCTGTCGTAGTCCGCGGGCAGCTCGTCGGTCGCCTTATGCCCAGGCCAGAGGGCGGGACTCGCGGGCTTGGAGTACACGCGCTTCGGAAGCCCGAGATACTCGCCCAACTCCCTCACCTGGGTCTTGTAGAGGTGGGCTATGGGAAGGAAGTCGACCCCTCCGTCACCCCACTTCGTAAAGAACCCGAGCTCCTCTTCGGACCTGTCGCCCGTCCCAGCTACAAGCAGCCCCGAAGAATTCGCCTCGTAGTACAGCAACAGCATTCGTACCCTTGCCTGCAGGTTCGCCTTTGCCGTCCTCCCGGCCCCATCGCCGGCGGCCCTCTGTGCAGAGACAACCAAGTCGGAGATCTCGATCGTCTTGGCGCTGATGCCCCAGGCCTCCGCGAGCTTGATGGCGTCCTCTTGGTCGTCGGGCGGCGTGCTCGGGGAGGGCATCATGAGGGCCCTGACCCTGGCCTTGCCTAGCGCTCGCACGCACAGGGCGCCCACCACGGCGCTGTCCACCCCTCCGCTGAGGCCCAGCACGACTCCCTTCGCATGCGCCTTCCCCACGACTTGACCTATGAATTCGACGATCCTGCCAGACTCCTCCCTCGCGTCCACCCTCAGACTTCGCATGTGCGAGCCCTCCACAAACTCCTGCGTAGCGGCTTTAACGGTTGTTCGTCAACGGGGCTCGACCCTCCCAGTACGCAGTGTCACGACGGGGACGTGCAGCTTGGAGAGCGTCAGTGAAAGGTCCTTGTCGACAGTCGCGACGGCGGCGCCCAGCCTCAGGGCCGTTGAGACGATCTCGTCGTCTGGCGAGCCCGTGCCCGCCTCGACCACCCTGAACCCTCTTGAGAGCTCCAGGGCGACCTTCGCCGCTGCCGCCTTCCTTCCGACCCGGGACGCCAGGCGGCCCAGCTCGTCCTTGACCGTCGCCAGGATGATTGGCCTGAAGCCGCCGAAGATCCGGGACACGTCGTCCTCCCAGGAGGTCGGCCTCTCCCCTACCGCCATCAGGAAGCTGCTGTCGAATATTACTTCCTTCAAGACCCTTTCAGGACGCCAGAGCCGATGAGGCGCCACCTTTCGGCTATCCTCCTGCTGAGCGCGGCCCTCATCCCCGTCTCGGACACGATCCCCCTCTTCAGGTCCATTTCTACCACGTCGCCCCTCGCGGATGTGACCGTGGCCTGAGCCGATGCCGTCCCCAGATTCAGCCTGACTCCCTCTCCCACTCTGAGCTTCTCCACCTTCACGAGCTCGGCAGACCCGACCGCGGTCTCCAGAAGAGTGACCTCCATCGTCAGGTGCTCCCATGTGGGCGGAAGCGTGCCGGGCTTCCCTATGACGCTCCCTACCAGCTGGTCGCCTTTTGTAAACGTCGGGTCGAGTCGTGTCCCTACTGCGACGAGGCCGCCCGGCCCGACCTTCTCCGCCTTTCCCGCCCCTGTCTGAAGGGCAGCGACCTTCGTCACCACGGGCACGAACTTCCCGCTCCTTTCGTCCACCATGCCAGGGCCGAGCTCGACCTCGTCTCCGACCCTGAGCTCGCCCTTCGTCAGGCTACCGCCCAAGACTCCTCCGGAAAGAGAGTCGACGCTCGCTCCGGGCCTGTTCACGTCGAAGCTCCTGACGACGTACATCAGAGGGTCTGCCTTCGCGTCCCTTTCAGGAGTGGGTATCACGTCCTCCAGCGCTTCGATGAGGGCGTCGATGTTCAGCCTCTGCTGCGCCGATATCGGGATCACCGGCGCCTGCTCGGCCACCGTGTTCTCTACGAACTTCCCGATCAGCTCTCTGTTCTTCGTGGCTTCCTGGTCGGTCACCAGGTCGACCTTGTTCTGGGCTATGACTATCCTCTTCATCCCGAGCATCTGCAGGGCCTGCAGGTGCTCCCTCGTCTGGGGCTTCGGGACGGACTCGTTCGCGGCGATCACCAGCAGCGCACCGTCCATCAGGAAAGCGCCGGCGAGCATGTTCGTCATGAGGCTCTCGTGGCCAGGGCAGTCGACGAAGCTCACGGCCCTGAGCAGCTTGGTCTCCCTCCCGCAGACCGGGCACTTGGGGCTGGTCGAGTAGGCGGCAGGGGCAGGAGTGTGAGAGCACTTGTAGAACGCCGCGTCCGCGTAACCTACTTTGATCGTGATCCCTCTCTTGAGCTCCTCGCTGTGCGCGCTCGCCCACTTCCCAGTGATAGCTGCCGTGAGACTGGTCTTCCCGTGGTCTACATGGCCCGACGTCCCTATGTTCACCTCAGGCTGCTTCGGAAGGATGGGCGACGTGGCCTCTCTTTCGACGAGGTCTTGCGCGGACACTTCGAGTCGCGAGCGCGTGGGTGTTCTTAAACAATCTCGGCCGGCGGGCTCACGCCGTTCCTCGCCGCCCGTCTCTTGGGGCTGAGGTAATAGAGCAGCCCGACGCAGAGGACCAAGCCGAGGACACCCATGAACAGGTAAAGGACGTTGATGAACACGAGGAACAGGGCGGCCAACAGAAGAGAACAGAGTCCCGCGGCCCTCCTTATCCTCTCCAGCCAGGCCCTCTGGAGGAGCAGGGCGTATCCGACGGAGGCGGCGAGCAGGCCTACCCCGACGTAGACGACGACGAACAAGGAGGCGACCGCTGCGCTTTTGGTCGCCGCCGTAGCCGTGATGACTCCGAATGCGAGGAGCAATAGTCCGAAGAGCGTCGACTCTAAGCCCAACAGCGTCTCCTTTGTCCTTCTGTGTCGCCTTTCAGGTTGGACCAAGGATGCTTGCGCGGGGCTCGGCGACGGACTCTGCACGGCAGGTGGAACCGAGGGCCCCGGTCCGGCCGCGCTCCGCGAAAGCTGGAAGCCGCAGTTGGGGCAGAACTTGTTCGACTCGGTCACCGGGCTCCCACACTCCGGGCAGAACTTCATGGAGGGCCTTCCAGCGATGGCGGATAGTTAAGCGTTGGACGCGGCACTTTTCTAGCACGGGATCAGCCAGATAAGCCTGATTGACTAGTCGAACAAGGCAATTGGGTATGAAAATTGGTAGAGGCAAGCGGAACGGTCAGGAGATAGAATCTTCACCCGAAAAGAGGCTTGAAGAGGGTCTCTAGTCAGGGAGTAAGGAGAATAGTGTAGAAGAATCGACTATCCGGCTTGAAGGCGGCCCAGACCTACGTCTTGGTGGTAGCTGTACTCGCAGCAATCACACTGGTTCTCGAGTTAGCAATATTGGTAAGAAAGCTGTCCTAAACAGACGGCTTTCTCTCCTTTTTTCTTTTTCTCAAAGGATGGCAGCGTAAGCTCTGTCAGGCAAGCTTCGGGTGAAGTGTGACGCGGATGGTCAGGCGCAAAACTTGACTGAAGACTCATTAGGCCTTTAGACTCCTACAGGAGACAGTGCGAGAATGAGATAATGGATCCAGAGGAAGACATTCTGAAGTCGGCCAAAGCTACCTACCAGAGCGTCATAGCAAAGGACGCTGGCCTCTCAGGTCACACACAGAGGATGCTGGTCGCTGCAACATATTACGTCATGGCTTCTTCCATGGGCCGACCGATCTCGATGTACGACGCCGAGGAGATGTTCGGGGTCGCAGACTACCCGTTCAGGCAATCGGTGAAGAGGATAGCCGGGCTTCTCAATGTTAAGTTGGAGCCTTATACAAAGGAGCGTAGCAGGAACGCCTACGATATCTATGCCTTGATTCTTCAGAACGAGGGCAAGAAGCTAACGACGCTGATTCGAAACATCCATGCCAAGTACAGTGAGATGGAGAAGCATCTGAACTTTCTTCTTTCGCACGATCTCCTGAGGGAAGAGAAGGACGGGCGGGCCAAGCTGTACTTTCCGACGGCGAGAGGCAGGCAGTATCTCGAAGCGTACAGAAGCTTAAAGGAAGCCATAACCGAACATCAGGATGCCTAGCCAGATGGGCTTCTTGCAAATATCGAATCATTGTGTTATCGCTGTCGAGGCAAACTAGTCTATGAACTCGAGCGCACCAACAATAGCCGTGAAGATGACCGTCGTGGCTCGCAGTTGAGCACGAGGGGTGGCTCGGTCACCTTCGTCCCGCGACTCCGCCACTTACCTGTATCCTCGCAAAACGAGAGGTGCTCCATCACCATGACGGGGACGACCGCAGGGCCCGTGACCATCACCGCGTCATAGAGGGAGACACCAACAACATAGGAAACTTGGCGACGCGTAACGCCACAGTGAAGCCGTGACAGCCCCTGGGTTGTAGCACGGCATGTGCCTAGTTCTTTCTGTGTTACTGAGTCGAAGTACTTTTGGTCTAGACTTCCAGGTTAGAGAGGCATTAGCTGAATGCTGTGTGATGGGATTAGGCGTACTGTAATGGATAATTTGTCCACGAAGGTTATATACTAAATCTGAGGAAGCCAGCCTGAAAAATGAACACTCAATCGAGTGTAAACATAAGAAAAGCTAGCTCATTAACCATACTTGCACTTCTTGCGCTTTCAGCGTTGCTTGTGCTCATCCCCGGCGTAGTGAACGCTACGATCACGGGTGACGCGACGCTTGGAGGCGCTAACTCGCTCTCGGATCCAACATTATTCACGGCTGCAACCACTACCATAAACGTAACAGCGGGTAGCGACGCCGTCTCTGCCATTGCAGGCACGAGTTGCGCATCACCCTTGTCTTGCATATCTGCGGAGGCCGACATATTCACTATCAACTTCACAGGCGTAGGATTCAGTACCAACGGGTTCTGGCTTTACATGTCGCCCAACGTCCAGGACAATATCAATCCTTCATTGGGTGACGTAGAGTATGCCGGGCCGTTCACCGTGTCATCGGTCCACGCATCGAGTTTCACGGAGTACGGCAACTTCGTCGACTCGTTCACGGGCCTGAACGAAACCTTCTACGCTGGCAAGTACCTCCTCACGGGACCTCTCCCACTAGAGATTA
>JASHVT010000088.1 GCA_030039515.1 Nitrososphaerales archaeon | reverse complement strand
GTCGTGCACGCCACGTGGTGCCCCCACTGTCACCCGACGACAGTCGAGCCTCTCCAGGAGGCCGCCTCTAGGCTTGGGCTCGACTTCCACGGATATGACATCGACGACCCCGAGGATGTGAAGAAGGCCGACGCCCTTGTCAAGAAGTATGGAGACTGGTCCGAGGACTACCTCGTGCCCCAGGTCTTCCTTGAAGGGAAGGACGGAGAGATCATTCACGTTCTGACCGGGTACTCGGAGGGCGTCGAGCTCACAAAGAGGGCGGTGAACAACCTCTTGAACAGCCCGTACTTCAAAGGGGGCTCGCATGGCTGAGGGGTTGGACCCGGCCGCGATTGCGCTCCTGAAGACCTCCGCCCGCTGCCGGCACTGCGAAGGGTCAGCCGACCTCGTGTACGTCGGCAAGCAGGACGCCGTCCAGGTCTGCCCGGGCAGGTATGTGACCAGGGTGGTCAGGTACGGGCTAGACGTCGACCAGGAGAGTTTCTCCGAACACATCCGAGAGGTCACAACGGGCGTGGGGGCCGTTGAACTCGCAGACATCAGGGTTGCCAGCAGATACGCGTGGGACCTCGGGCTTCAAAGAGAGAGCAACGACCTGGTATTGAGGGAGGCCTATTGGACGCAGAGCTACAGGAGGACGAAGGACGACAGCCCTGACAGGCCGGCCCTCTTCCTCTGCTCGAACTCCGACTCGTTCTACGTGCAGCCCCTCAGCGGGACAGAGACGCTCTGCCCAAAGTGCAGAGGCTAGCCTCCTAGCAGCGACCTCACTCGAGGCTGAAGTAAAGGAATATCGCGTAAGCTACTATCGAGAATATGTCCGCGTAGATGGGGAAGGGATCGCCCGCGGCGCGGCTTGTCAGGGAGAACCCAGCGATCGGTGGGTACTGGATGAGCGTCTGAGTCAGGAGAGCGAACATGACGATCGTTATGCCTAGCGCAAAGCGCGCCTCGGTCTGAGACCACATCTTCACGTAGATTACAACGAGGGCTATGAGCAAGGCGATACTCACAGTGGAGAGTATCGTGTGTATGATCAGCTGGTCTCTGAACCAGGCGGGCAGGGAAAGGCAGGTCGTGGGAAATCCTGGCGCAAAGGCGATGTTGATGCAGTTGGGGGTGCCGAGCGACACTATCGCCCCGACGGACAGCCCGACGAGCAGGGTAAGGGGGAGCCAGAGTCTCGAAGGGCCTCTCGAAGAGTCGACTTTCGTCTCCTCGGGAGAGGGCGGCGGAGGGGTGGAAGGTGTTGCGGGGGGTTCCGCCGTCACCTGCTTACCCTCCTGTTGGCCTTCTCGAGGATCGAGAGGAAAGTCTGCCAATGAGCCTCCATCGAGTCAGACACGAAGTAGAGCTTTCCATAAGAGTTGCCCTCAGTGACCACTATCCTGTTCTGTTCCAGGACCCTCAGGTGGTGCCTGACGGTCGTGTAGTCAAACCTCAGCTTGACGGAGAGCTGCTGGGCGTTCCGCGGCTCCTCCTTGATGGCCAGCAGGACCACCGCCCTCGTCCGGGCGCCCGCGCTGCCCGCGAAGAGCCACCAGAGAAGGCGCTCGAAAGCATCCAAGCTATGCCCCGCGGACTCCGGACGCAATAACACTATCGTCTTGTTGGAGAGGGCCCTTCTTAACAGCGCGGAGCCTGGGCCGCCTTGTTGTCCGCCGCGTAGGCTGTAGGGTCGCAACCTGGGCACTCAGCCGGAGTTGGGAAGCGTCCCAAGCGTGACCGGGATGGTGATGTTCGACCCGGACCTGACGATGCCGATGTCCACGGTCTGGCCGGCGGAGGCGAACGCGGCCAGGTAGCTTCCTAGCGCGTCGGTGTCCACGATGTTGACGCCGTTTATCGAGACGATGATGTCGCCTCCTACGATGTACTGGGTACCCTCGATGGTGGCGGTAGAGTTGCCTGCCCGGATCCCCGCCGTCGCGGCGGGCCCTCCGCTAACCACCGACTCGACGAGGACCCCGTAGGTGACGTTCGTCTTCATGTCCTGCGCCAGCTGATACGACATGTCGGTCCCGTTGATCCCGATATATGGATGCAGGAGATAGTCCCCGTTTGTCACCAGGCTGGAGATCTCCCTTTCGATCGCCGTCGAGGGGATCGCGAACCCCAGCCCTTCCGAGTCGCTCACGGTCGCCGTCGTTATGCCGACCACCTGCCCGTAGTCATTGAGGAGGGGCCCCCCCGAGTTTCCGGGGTTTATCGGCGCGCTGAATTGAATCACATTCGAGATGGTAGGCTCGTCGGGCGTGTCCTCCGTGATCGTCCTCCCGACCTGGCTCACGATTCCGTATGTCATCGACCCCGAGAGCCCGAAGGGGCTCCCTATCGCGTAGACCGACTCCCCTACGCTCACGGGGCTCGTCGAGTTGACTATCTGCAAAGGCACGAGGACCGACGCCGGCGCGTCGACGCTCAGCACCGCGAGGTCGCTGTACTCGTCTGAGCCTTTTACCGCCGCAGGATAGGAGTTGCCGTCGGAGAACGTCACTGTTATGTTCGTGACGCCGTCAACCACGTGAAAGTTCGTGACGACGTACGGCGAGCCTTGGAACTCGGTCACGAACCCCGAGCCCTGGACGCTCTCGATCGAGGTGAACGTGCCGAAGAAGGTGCTCTCCGTCAGGAGCTCGTATCCTTGGATGGTGACTACGCTGGGACCCGCGTAGGCATACAGCCCCTCAGGGCTCATGGTAGACCCGTTAGCGGTCGTGGTCGACGTCGAGGTGGAGCTAGTGGAGGACTGCGTCAGCTGGGACTGCAGGTTCGAGTTCGCCTGCTTCAGGCTCGACACCTCCGCTTCTAGGCTCCCGACCTCTGATGAAAGGGTGTTGTTACTCCGGGCGGTCGAGTCAGAGTAGAGCGCGAGGATGCTCACGACCAGTACCACAAGCACGGCCAGCGCCGCGACCTTGGCTGCAGAGCTCTTCTTCTGAGGCGCTTCCATCATTCCCGATTCTTCACTCCGATATATTTAGCGGATTTCCGAGATTGTTCCTGAATCCATAGGGAATCGGTGCCGGCGTCTGTCACGACCTGTGCAACGCCTCGACGGGGGTCAGCCTGGACGCTCTCCACGCGGGCAGGAGGCCTCCCACCGTCCCGACGACGGCGGCTATCACTATCGCTATCGCTATCAGCTCGGGCGTAATGGCAGGCGTGATCGCGAGTGTACTTGCAGTCGTCGACGACGGACCGCCGAAGGACGCCCCTCCGAACGAGGACGCCCCTCTCGCCGCGCTAGACCCCAGAGAGGACCTCGACCCGCCCCCCCCGAAGCCGAAGCCGAGCGTCCCGCTCAGCGCTGAGATGACGATGAACGACAGGCCCGCTCCCACGCCCGCCCCCACGGCCCCTCCGATGAGGCCCGTGACCGCCGCCTCGGTGATGAACATCATCATGATGCTCCTGCTGGTGGCGCCGAGCGACTTCAGGACGCCGATCTCCGTCGTCCGCTCGAGGACCGAGGTGAGCATCGTGGTCATTATGCCCACGAACGCCACGATGACTGAGGTTCCGGCCACCGCCTCCAGCAGGGTGGTCGTCCCTGACGAGACCGACTCAACGGTCGAGAGAAGGGAGGTGACCGCGGTGCTGCTGATGTCGGTCCCAAACTGGTTGGAGAGCTCCGTCATCACCGTGTCGACGGTCGAGGCGCTCGAGGCTTCGACGACCACGCCGCTGTAGGCCTGCGTGTTGAGGAGCTCCTGGCCGACTATGGGCTCCACGAAGATGGACTGGTCGGGATTGAGTAGGAAGCTCGTCCCGAACGGGCTCAGGATCCCCGTGACGATGAAAGACCTGTCTGTCCCGCTTCCGGAGGAAGAAGTCCCTCCGAAGAAGGCG